>CAZFWQ010000016.1:7438-11358 GCA_964522755.1 uncultured Oscillospiraceae bacterium
TTTCGGCAGGCGGCTGTAGGAACCGCATCACACGCCACGCTGCGCTTAAGCCTGTATGCGGTGCCAACAGCCGCCAAGCCAAAATTCACCTTGGGCGGTGTTTTCGGCAGGCGGCTGTAGGAACCGCATCACACGCCACGCTGCGCTTAAGCCTGTGTGCGGTGCCAACAGCCGCCAAGCCAAAATTCACCTTGGAGGTAAATCTTGAAGAAGCCGTTCAATTATTCTCCGGGCCTACTGGCAGGCATCAAGGGTCCGGATCAGCTGTCCGGGTTGTCCATGGGGCAGATGGAATCCCTTGCGGAGGAAATCCGGCACACACTCATTGAAAGTGTCGCAAAAACGGGGGGACACCTCGCATCAAACCTAGGCGTCGTCGAGCTGACACTCGCCCTTCACTATGCGTTCGGGTCACCCTCGGACAAGCTTGTCTGGGATGTCGGCCATCAGAGTTACGTCCATAAGATGCTCACCGGCCGGTTGGACCGCATGGATACCCTTAGGAAACGAGGTGGGCTGTCCGGATTTCCCAAACGGGAGGAAAGCCCGCACGACGCATTCAACACCGGTCACAGTTCCACTTCCGTTTCAGCCGCCCTTGGTCTTGCCAGGGCGCGCGACCTTCTTCACCAGGACCACCATGTCGTGGCAATCATCGGGGACGGGGCACTCTCCGGCGGAATGGCGCTCGAAGCCCTCAACGACGCGGGCATGGCCCGTACGGACCTGCTTGTGGTGCTCAATGACAATGGCATGTCCATCGCCCGCAATGTGGGCGGGCTGTCGAGATACCTGAGCCTGCTGCGGACACGCCCCGGCTACTACAAGACCCGGGAGTTCGTGGAGAGACTCACGGACCGGATGCCGCGCGGACAGTTCATACGGCGGACACTTCGCCGCCTGAAGACCATCCTCAAGAGCTTTCTTGTTCCATCGCTGTTTTTTGAAGACCTCGGCTTCAGGTATTTCGGCCCGGTCGACGGCCATGACATGAAGGATCTCACTGCCTTGCTTGGACATGTCCGCACCATGCGGGGACCGGTGCTCCTTCATGTGCGAACCCAAAAGGGCAGGGGATACCGGTTCGCTGAAAAAAATCCAGACGTGTTCCATGGCATGGCGCCCTTCGAAGTGGAAACGGGAAGTCCCATCCGATGCCATACGGGTACCTGGTCCGAACTCTTCGGAAACGCCATGACAAAACTGGCCGACGAGATGCCTGACATGGTTGCCATAACGGCAGGCATGCCGGACGGCACAGGACTTGTGCCGATGCGCACCAAACATCCGGCGCGCGTTTTCGACGTCGGAATTGCCGAGCAGCATGCCGTCACGCTGGCGGCCGGATTGGCGGCGGGAGGCGTGAGGCCTGTTGTGGCTCTCTATTCGACTTTTCTGCAGCGCGCCTACGACCAGGTGCTGCACGACGTCTGCCTTCAGAACCTGCCGGTGGTGTTTGCCATTGACCGCGCAGGTGTCGTCGGAGATGACGGGGAAACGCACCAGGGAACATACGATTTGTCATTTCTCGGAACCATGCCGAATATGGTCATCCTGGCTCCCGCCAGCGGTCCGGAATTATCGGATATGCTGCGCTACGCCCTTACCGCCTGTACAAATCCCGTTGCCATCCGTTACCCCAAAGGCTGCGCCGAATTCGTCCCTTCGGCGGAAACACCCCTTGAGGCAGGGAAGGCGGTGCTGCTCCGGGATGGTTCCGATGCGGCCATTGTGGCGGTTGGACCCATGGTGTCGGAAGCGCTGGCGGCCGCAGATGCACTGGAGCGGGAGGGATTGTCGTGTTCCGTGCTTCATGCCAGGTTTGTGAAGCCGTTCGATGGTGAAGCCATTCGCCTGCTTGCTTTGAAGACAGGACGGATAGTCACTGTCGAAGACAATGTCTGCAGCGGTGGATTCGGCGCCGGTGTGGCGCAATGGCTCATGGAACGAAATATCCGGTGCGTCATCCGGAACATGGGTTTTCCCGATGAGCCGATCGCCCAGGGGACGCGTTCGCAGATGCTTTCGCAGTATGGACTCGACGCACTTGGCATTGCTCGCGTTGTCTGCGGCATCATGCCGGGGAGGGAGTGCTCGCGTGAAGAAAAGGCTTGATGTCCTGCTGGTGGAACGTGGTGATTTCCCCAGCAGGGAAAAAGCGCAGGCAGCCATCATGGCCGGCCAGGTCCACATTAGAGGGGAACGAAGCGGCAAAGCGGGAGACATGATGGAAACGGACACACCCATCGATGTCCGGGGCCCTGCCATTGCCTATGTGAGTCGTGGCGGACTGAAGCTGGAGAAGGCGCTGAAAGTTTTTTCCATTTCGCTTGAACAGAAGACCTGCCTTGACATCGGCGCCTCCACTGGAGGGTTTACCGACTGCATGCTGCAAAAAGGAGCTGCACGCGTTTTTGCCGTGGATGTCGGATATGGTCAGCTTGCCTGGACGCTGCGTTCGGATCCTCGTGTCGTATGCATCGAGAGAACGAATTTCCGGTATGTGAAACCTGTAGATATCGGAGAACAGGTCGATTTTGCCACCGCCGATGTCTCATTCATCTCTCTTTCCCTGATTCTGCCGCCTGCCCGTTCGGTACTCAAGGAAAACGGCCAGATGGTCTGCCTTGTCAAACCGCAGTTCGAGGCAGGACGTGAGAAGGTCGGAAAGAAGGGCGTCGTGCGGGATCCGGCCGTGCATCTGGATGTTCTGAGAAAAACCTGCCAGGCAGCCGTCCGGAACCATTACAAGGTGCTGGGGCTTTCATGGTCGCCCATCCGGGGACCGGAGGGCAACATCGAATACCTGATGTGGCTTTCCTGCGGCGAGGGAACCGGCATCGACGTGGATTCGGAAGCGGAGGCAGTCGTATTGGCTTCCCACGGCGATGAAGGAGCTCTGTAAATGAAGGAGCCCTGTAAATGATAGAGCCCTGTAAATGATGGAGCCCTGTAAATGAAGGAGCCCTGTAAATGAAGGAGCCTTGTAAATGAAAGGATGGTATCCATGAGGATAGTCATGCCGGAAACCATGAGGCGGATGGACCAGGCCGCTTCGGAAGTCTACGCCATCCCCGGTATGGTTTTGATGGAAAACGCGGCAAGCCGGGTTGCCATGGCAGTTGCGGCGATGCCGGCGTCTTCCTCCGGCGTCATCCTGCTCCTCGCCGGACCCGGCAACAATGGAGGAGATGCCTTCGCCGCAGCCCGGCATCTCCTGATCCGCGGCTGCTCCGTTCGCGTGGCGGCGATCGTGCCCGTCCCGCAGTATCGGGGCGACGCGGCGGCGAATCTTGACATCCTGCTCCGCATGGGCGTTCCGGTTGCGGAACTTTCGGATCCCGTCACCGAATCCGGATGGGAAGCCTTGTTCCGAGGGTGCTCCATTGTCGTGGACGGCCTGTTCGGCACAGGCCTGTCCCGTTCACCGGAAGGTTTGGCCAGGGAAGCCATCCTCCAGATAAATCGGTTTCAAGGCCCCGTTCTTTCCATCGACATCCCTTCCGGCGTGGACGGACGAACCGGGCAGGTGCACGGAATTGCCGTCAGGGCTGATGAAACCGTCACGTTCGCATTGGGCAAACCCGGTCTTTACCTGCATCCGGGCGCATCCTGCGCGGGAAGGGTCATTGTGGCCGATATCGGCATGCCCGCCGCGCTGATGGACTTTTCAGAACCGCGGCTGGAATCGACGGACACCGCCCTGGTGGCAGCCTGGCTGCCGAAACGCGCGGATCATGCCCACAAGGGCAGTGTCGGAACCGTGCTGTCCGTTGCCGGATCCCACGGGATGACAGGGGCAGCCGTACTGGCGGCTTCCGCCGTGCTGCGCGGGGGTGCCGGCCTTGTCCGGTGCGCGCTTCCGGAACCCCTGGTTCCCATACTTTCCACACTGGTTCCCGAGGCCGTGGTCCTGCCGG
>CAZFWQ010000016.1:11372-22394 GCA_964522755.1 uncultured Oscillospiraceae bacterium
CAACGGACGCGGATGACGCCGGGGAGATGCTTCCGGGGGCTACTGCGCTGCTGGTTGGACCCGGACTGCCGGTGGACGGCGAAACGGACCTTTTGCTGGACCGGCTGCTGCAGGCCGCCGGAGACATTCCGGTTGTGCTCGATGCCGGCGCTTTGGGACTGCTGGCGGCGGGAGAAGACATCGCGGGCCGATTGCCCGCGCAAGTGGCGCTGACGCCTCATCCGGGTGAAATGAGCCGGATGATGAGGATTTCAACGGCCGAAGTCTTGAAGGATCCTTTGGGAAATGCCCTGCGCTGCGCACTGGAATGGAATGCCGTCATCGTGCTCAAGGGGGCGGGAACCGTCATCGCATCGCCGGACGGCAGGGCCTTCGTCAATACGACCGGGAACAGCGGCATGGCAACGGCCGGTTCGGGAGATGTCCTTGCGGGCCTCATTGCCTCATTGGCTGCCCAGGGCATGGAACTTGTCGGCGCCGCCGTATGCGGTGTCTTCCTCCACGGTCTCGCCGGGGATCTGGCCGCACGAGCCCATGGCAGGCAAGCCCTTGTTGCTTCTGACCTGGTCTCCAATATCGGGGCCGCTTATCTGGAAATTGCCGCAATGACCGCGCATGAGCGGGAGAACGATAAGCGGGAGGTCGATAAGCAGGAGCTCGCAATGCGGTCATTCCGGGACAGCATGGAAGACAGGGGAGGTGCCCTGAAGTGAACATGGACAAACTGGTCAACCGCGCTTGGGCGGAAATCGACCTGGACTGCATTTCCTTCAATATTGCCCAAGTGCGCCGCATCGTCGGACCCCGCACGGAGATCATGGCGGTTGTAAAGGCGGACGCCTATGGCCATGGCGTGATGGATACCGTGCAGACCATGCTTGACGCGGGCGTGAGCCGCCTGGCTGTGTCCATGATCGACGAAGCCCTGCAGCTCCGCCAGTTTGGCGTTGACGTGCCCATCCTCGTGCTTGGGTACACGGATCCCAGGCGTGCCGGAGAAGTGCTGCGCGGAGGCATTACCCAGACAGTATTCAGCCACGATCTGGCAGAGGCGCTTTCGGAAGCCGCCGGTGCGGAGGGACGGGCAGCCCGCATCCATGTGAAGATCGATACCGGCATGTCACGCGTGGGCTTCATGCCGGGCTACTCGGCCGTCAAGGATGTCGTGGCCATCAGCAGGCTGCCGGGCATTGTCATCGAGGGCATATTTACTCATTTTTCCTCGGCGGACGAACAGGATCCGGCATTCACGGACCACCAGTTCGAGTTGTTCGAGAGCATCCTGTCCGAGCTGAACCGCATCGGGGTGATGATTCCCCTGCGGCATGCGGCCAACAGTGCCGGCGTGTTCGCGCATCGGCTGACTGCACTTGATATGGTTCGTCCGGGAATCGTCCTTTACGGCCTGCTGCCCGACAGGCATGTCAGGACCGGGGGAATCGTCCTGAAACCGGCCATGTCCCTGAAAGCCCATGTCATCCTGGTGAAGGAAATCGCTGCCGGAACGCCTGTCAGCTACGGGCGAAAGTGGGCAGCGGAGCGAACCTCAAGGATAGCGACCATCCCGATTGGATATGCGGACGGATACTCGCGGCTTTTCACCAACCGGGCACGGGTGCTCGTGAACGGGCAGCATGCCCCCATTGTCGGTGCCGTTTGCATGGACCAGTGCATGGTGGATGTAACAGATGTGAACGGTGAAGTGAAGACCGGTGACGAGGTGGTCCTTTTTGGCGCCCAAGGTGGGAAGCGGATTGAAGTGGAAGAATTGGCGGCGCTTGCCGGAACAATCCCCTATGAAATTGTCTGCCTCATCGGCAAGCGGATTCCCCGCGTATACAGGCGAAACGGTGAAATCGTGCAGATCCGCAACTACTTGATATGATGTGCAATGGGAGCGGATGTGCGCGGATGTTGTTCGTTCCTGAATCGCCTCCCGCATCGCATGGGCATTCGCATGCCGGGCAGCGGCAATTGTCATTTGACTTCCATCCTTCCAGCACCTATCATCATAGATATGGTTCGCATCGCAAGCCGGCTACCCTTCCACCTTGCACCCGAAAGTGAGGAACATACCAATGAAACAGTTGATTAGAACAGGTTTGGCCGGATTCATCGGCCTGGTTGCAGGCATGGGCATCATGTTCGCCTCCGCAGCCGGAACACAGCCGGGCAGCGAGCTGGACCCGCTCGTGACGAAAAGTTATGTGGATCAGAAAATCGCGGCGCTGGCGGGACAAACCGGTGCGACCCTGCCAGCGGGCGTAGTTGCCACCACTGTTGACAGCGCAGCCGTCACGCAGCTGCAGACCGATGTCGGCGAACTCACCCACTTCATCATTGACGCCCTGACCGGGGTGGAAAGCCTGAAAGCACGCTTGAATGCGCTTGAAAGCGGATTCGTGGCCGTTGAGGTTCCTGTTGGAAAGACCGTCGTACTGGGCGGCGGGGCGGAAGTGATAGTCCGGAGCGGAAAGACGGTTGCAGTTGCGGGTACAAACGGAGGCCTTGCCGATGTGACGACGGGAGTCGACCTCAAAGGCGGCGCCGCTGTTTCCAACCAGCACCTGCTCATATCATCGCGAACAGATGGCAGAGGGCTGAAAATCAATGCCCAGACTGCTTTTCTCCTGATTCGCGGCAGTTATTCGATCAAATAGCGATGATTCACCATTTCCCGACTAGTGTCCAAAGAAACGCACGCGCACAGTCAGCCACATGAATCTTGGCAGATCGAGCATGCGGCGCCATCGATAAGGTTCCTTCATCAAGCGGTACAGCCATTCCAGACCCAAGCGCCGCATCTGTTCCGGCGCCGGTTTCACTGTGCCGGCGAACACATCCAGGCTGCCGCCCAGACCCATGGCCACACGGCATTCCAACTCGTCGCGGTGGGATTCTATCCATTTTTCCTGTCTTGGCGCACCCAGACAGACAAAGAGCACATCCGGGCATGCCCGGTTGATGTCGCTGACTGTGGCTTCCCCGTCCTCCGCGTCGGAATAGCCGTTCCGCATTCCCACAATGCGGATGCCGGGATATTCCGCCAAGAGGCGCCCGGCTGCTTTTTCAGCGATCCCCGGTTTGCCGCCGAAGAGGTAGAAGGACAGTGGACTTGAGGCGGCCGACCGCATCAGCCCCCGTGCCGCGTCAATGCCCGAGACTTTTTCCTTGAGGGGGTTTCCGAGAATCTTTGATCCAAGCACCACTCCGGCCCCGTCCGCCAGCAGCAGGTCAGCTCCATTGAGCAGGATGGCCAGCGCAGGGTCCCGTACCGCCTGCATCACCATCTCCGCATTCGGAGTATAAACAGTGTGAAGACGGGCTTCCTTCAGCATTTCCCCTATTAAGGACAGCGCTTCCCCCATCGTTGCATTGGATATCTGCAAGCCATGTACGCCGATGCGTTCTATCATGTCACCGGTTCCTTTCCAGATTGTTCGTTCATGCACCGTTAGAGTATACACCACGCTGCGCGGATTGAGAATGCAGCGCCGCATGGTCAAGGCTTGATCGAGGCTGATCGAAGCAGATCGAGGCGGTCATGCAGCGCGGTCGAATCCTCCCCGGTGCGAATCCGTGCCGAATATTCCACGAACCTTCCCCACACACGAACCTTCCTCACACACGAACCTTCCCCGGGTTGATTGGCCGTCGTTGAGATGGTACACTATCCATGTTGCGGAAATGCGGCGGGTGAAGCGGCCTCAGGCAAAAGTCCGGGCTGCTTCGGGAGAATGGGACACATGAAAATCAGCATCGTCGGTATCGGGTATATTGGCTTGCCCACGGCAGTGATGTTCGCGATGAGCGGCCACCAGGTCGTCGGAATGGATTTGAACGGAAGGGCCGTCGACGCCCTCAACCGTGGCCAGGTCATCATCGAGGAACCCCACCTGGGTGAAGCAGCAGCGGAAGCGGTGAAAAGCGGAAACCTGCGCGCATCGATGGAAATAGAACCGGCCGATGTCTATGTCATCTGCGTCCCCACGCCCATCCTTCCAGACCGCAGGGCGGACATGAACGCCGTTCTGGCCGCGGCGGAAAGCCTCCTGCCGCTGCTGAAGAAGGGCGATTGCGTCATCCTCGAATCCACGTCCCCTCCCGGGACGACAAGGGACCTCATTTGCCCCGTCCTGGCACGGAGCGGGCTTGATCCGTTCACGGACCTTGTGGTGGCCTATTGTCCGGAGCGTGTCCTTCCCGGACGGATCCTCATCGAAATGAAGGAGAACAACCGCATTGTCGGCGGATTGACGAAATCATCGGCCGCCTATGTCCGTGATTTGTACGGCAGTTTCGTAACGGGTGAAATATTCCTGACGGATGCCACCACAGCCGAAATGACCAAGCTGATGGAGAACACGTACAGGGATGTGAACATAGCCCTCGCGAACGAACTGGCGAAAATCTGCGAGCGGATGGGCATCAATGCCTGGGACGTCATCTCCATGGCGAACCGCCACCCGCGCGTGCACCTGCATCAGCCCGGACCGGGCGTAGGGGGGCATTGCATTGCCGTCGACCCATGGTTCATCGTTGAAAAGCAGCCGGAACTGGCGGGGATAATCGCATTGGCCCGCCTCACGAACGACGGCATGCCGGAACATGTGTGCGAGAAAGTTCGCGGCTTGCTTCCGGAAGCAGGCGGAAAAGTCTGCGTGCTTGGCGTCACCTACAAGCCCGATGTCGACGACATGCGTGAAAGCCCGATTGTTGAACTGATACGCGACCTTCGGCGGATGCCCGGCGTTGAAGTGACCGTCTCGGATCCCCATGTGGATTTTGAGGGATCCAACCGCCGCAGCATCGAGGAAGCGGCAACCGGCGCGGATTTGATTGTGCTGGCCGTCAACCACTCCGAGTTCAAATCTCCCGATTTCGGCAGGTTGTCCGCATGCATGCGTCATGCCGTCGTGCTGGACACCAGGAATTTCTGGAAGTCGGAAAGTCTGGAAGCCAAGGGATTTTCCTATCACCTTCTCGGGATGGGGAGGAAGCTTCTTTGAGACGCGTACTCGTCGTCGCCTATCAGTTTCCGCCGGTGGGCGGTTCCGGCGTGCAGCGCACCCTGAAATTCGTCAAATACCTGCCGGGGCTTCAATGGATGCCGGAAGTGCTGACCCGCGGGACCGGGCCGATGGTTCAGCGTGATGACAGCCTGATGGCCGAGGTGCCGGATTTCGTTTCCGTTCATCGGACACCGTCCTGCGATCTGACTGCATTGCCCGGCAAACTGGCGCTGGCCGGCAAATTCATCGCCTGGAGGCTCCTGGTTCCAGACGGGGAGGTTCTCTGGATGCGCGGTGCGCTCCGTGCGGCCCGCAAACGGCTCGCATCGGGTGGTATCGATGCTGTCTACACCACGTCGTATCCCTATTCCGACCACCTCGTCGGGCTGAGGATGAGGCGGGAATTCCCGCATATTCCCTGGCTGGCGGATTTCAGGGATGAGTGGACAAACAATCCGTACCTGCTTGACCACCCGCATCCCAGCTGGCGTACGCGCTGGGAAAAGGCAATGGAGCGGTCCGTGATGGAACTTGCGGACACGCTGGTCACCAATTCGCCGGGCATGAAAGCAAATTTCCTGCGGCTATATCCCGGTCTGGACCTGGAAAACCGCATGCATGTGATTCCGAACGGTTACGACCCGGACGATTTCGCACCGGCGGATGCCGCTGCGGCAGGGATGGGCAGCTATAAGGGAGATTCCATTCTTTCCACGGCGAATGAGCGGTTTACGCTGACATATACCGGAGCACTGTACGGTCGCCGGAAACCAGATCTATTTCTTGAAGCATTGGGACGGCTGGTTTCCGAAGGCCGGATCGGCAAGGATGCTTTTCGCTTGCGCTTCATTGGCAGTTACAAACCGGACCTGATCAATGCCATTTCAGAACGAAACGGGTTATCCGGCTCGATCCTGCTTGAAGGATATCAGCCCCATGCGAACTGCCTGCGCGCCATGTCCGCGTCGGATGCCCTTCTTCTGCTTGAGGGCGGCGGACCGGGTTCCGAGGCGTTTTTCACCGGTAAGGTATTCGAGTACATCCGCACCGGCCGCCCCATCCTGGCCGTCGTGCCGAAAAACGGGGCGGCTGCCGGCGTAGTGACCGACACGGCAACCGGAATCGTTTGCGACTGCGGAGATGTGCAGGCCATGATGGACGGCTTTATCAGCCTCCATGAGGCATGGAAGTCGGGAATTCCAGCCTGCGACCCGAAACCCGAAAGGATAGGCGCCTATGACCGTCGCGTTTTGACCGCCACGCTTGCCGGTTTGCTGTCCGACATGACGGGTTCCTGATTTTGAGCTTGTTACATGACGGGTTCCTGATTTTGCGCTTGTTACATCAAGAGGGGGAAGATTATGAAATTCATGGATGAAAAGGGCCGTCTGTTCGGAAAGATCAACCTGTTCGATCTGCTTGTGATCCTGGCTGTCCTGGCCGTTGTCGCCGGCGTGGGATACAAGCTGGTTTCCAACGGGAGGCAATCGGCTGCCGCCAAGAATACCACCGATTGGGTTATAACGGTGAAATTTGCCGCTGTCGAGCCTGGACTTGCCGATGCATTCCGAGCAGACAGCCAGATTTTCTATGATACGGATGGTCCCGTCAATGCAAGGGTCGGCTCCGTGCGGGAGGAACCGGCCCAGGTGACAGTTCCCACGTCGGACGGCAGACTGGTGCTTGCCCAGGACCCCAGGCTGTTGGATGTCTATGCCGAAGTGAATGTGAAAGACACAAACGGGGACGGCGTGCTGAAAGTAGGCCGCTACTCCCTGGGTACGGGCGGGAAATTCGCGCTCAAGACATTTTACGCCTATTCCGAAGGGGTTGTCATTTCAATTCGGAAACCGTGACGGTTTGCAGCCGAGACCATGGCATGCCATAACCCGGCTGTCAGATTCGCAAACCGGTCATTTAATGCAGAAAACCGCGTATAGGCCGTGACAAGGTAATGCAGGACGAAAGGGGTGATGGTCATGGAGCAAAATGCCTGGATATCCGGCAGCCTGTTCTTCAGATTCCTGGAGTGGATGACTTCCGGCAGCCTGCTCTTATCAGGAGTGCGGCGTTTTTCCCTGTTGGCTTCGCAAAGCGCAACCGGCAGGTGGTTTTTGCGGTTTGGCTCGAAACCGTTTCATCCCGCCGATTCACTCGTCGGAAGCATCGCCCTTCGGTTCCGACAGATCCTCCTCCCACTGCGCCCGGCCTGGGCGCGACTGGTTTCAGGCAGCCGCATCTCGGCCGGCCTTGCGTCCTCGTCACTGGCGCGCCGTTTGCTTTCACTTGTGGTTCCGTTTGCCACGCTCTACGTTTTTGTCGATGAACTGGGCAGAAAAGTCTTTGCGGGCGTCCCCCTCTTCGGATATTGGGATGAGGTGCTGCTCGCGGCCTGTTTCGCCTGGCTGACCGCAGAATGGCTGGATGGACGGCTGGACGCACGGCTGGACGCACGGCTGGACGGGTTGGCTGTCACTCCGCTGGACGCTCCCCTGCTTCTGCTCGCGGGCGTTGCATTCTTCCAGATGCTGAATGTGGGCCGCTATCCGTTTGTCGCCGTGGAAGGGTTCCGTGTCGCCGTACAATATACCCTGTTTTATTTTATCGGCAGCCGCTGGCTCAAAGACGACAGGCGGGCGGAAACACTGGTCCGGGGACTCCTGATGACCGGCGGAGCGCTTGCCATGCATGGTTTCCTGCAGTTCCTGATGAAAGTCCCGACTCCCGCTTCCTGGACGGATCAGGCTGAAGCCGCAACGGGTATCCGCGTGTTTTCAATAGTCGAGAGTCCGAACATCCTCGGGAGCATCATGGTGCTGCTCCTGCCACTGGCTTTTGCCGTCCTGATCCGGCCTGGCGTGAAAGCTTATGCGCGGCTGCTCCTGACCGCCGTCGTCGGTGCCATGGGCCTGTGTGTCCTTCTTACCCAGTCTCGCGGAGCCTGGCTGGGGCTGGCGGTCGCCATGGTTGTGTTCTGCCTGCTGGTTCGGCCGGCCTGGTTGTTCATCCTTGCCGGGGGCGCGTTCGCATCGCTCTTGCTGCCCCCTGTATTCAACCGGATATCCTACCTTTTCACTCCCCAGTTCGTGGCTTCCAGCCAGCGGGGCGGACGCATGCTGAGGTATGCGACCGGTTTCCGCATGTTCCTTGAGAATCCGTGGACCGGAACGGGACTCGGACACTTCGGCGGTGCCGTGGCCATGAACCACAAGAATCTTTTTCCGACAACCTTCTACATGGACAGCTTCTGGCTCAAGACCCTTGTTGAAATGGGCATTCCGGGCATTGCGGCATTCGCGGTGCTCATGGGTCTCCTGCTTGCCTGGGGAGTCAGGGCCGTCCACCGCGCGGAGGCGGGAAAAGACAGGCTGATGGCGGCTGGCGCCTTGGCCGGACTGTGCGGCGTAATCCTGCATAATTTTCTTGAGAACATATTCGAAGTGCCGTATATGGCGGTTTATTTCTGGTTGCTGGCCGCCCTGCTCATGTATTGGGGTTTTGGGAAGGCCGTCCCGGATACCCGTCGATCAGCCTGAGGGCAACATCCGTGTTTCGGACAGCCGCCGCCCGCAGGATGTCCTTCCGGATGGAAAGCCTTTGCGCCAGCTGGATGCGCTGTGACCAGGCCGCATCCAGCCCGTCTTTCCATGCGTTTGCATTTCCATCCCCGATTTTTCCGATGGCCGGCTGCCGCGCTTCTTCAAGGAACGAAGAAACTTTTGGCTCGTAGATCAGCCCGGCCATTGGAATCCCCATGTTGGCGGCGTATATCAGCGAATGAAGGCGCATGCCGACCATCATGTCAAGGCGCCCGACAAGGGACATGAGCCTCTCCGGCGGACAAGGCTCCTCCAGCAGCAGCGCCTTCTGTTTCATCAGGCCCATGATGCGCCGGGATACCTGCACGTCGTCCGGCGTCTGCATGGGCAGGAAAACCGGCGTGGCACCGTATGCGGTGACGCAATGATCTGCGAGCCCGGCAATGGCCGGTATGGTCCGTTCGGAATCACTCCATTTCCTTATGGAGAATCCGATGAGGGGACTGTTCTCCGGCAGTCCGATGCGGAGGGCCAGTGCGCCGGTATCTTCGGATGATGCCGGAACCAGCAGCATGGCGGGGTCCGCAGTCACTTCCGTTTCGGGATGGGTGATGCCCAGCGAACCGGCCTCTGTCAGTGAGTCCGGATCGCGAAGGGTGATGGCGTCCAGGCGGTTCAGGACGCGATGGGCCCATCTTCGGTTGGCAGGCCTTGAAATGGGACCCAACCCGTTGGCCAGCAGCATGGTCCTGGATCCGCACGCTTTCGCGATGGACAGCATGCCCAGGTAGTACATGATGGACCGTGTGCTCGTATTGTCCTGTATGAGGCTGCCGCCGCCGGCGACGAACAATCGGGTCCGCCGCAGGACGGAGATGGTTCGAAGTACATTGAAGCGGTGGATGGCCGCCACCTTCATGGTGGAGCGGGTCTCCCGCGGGTCCCTGGAAAGGACCGTGAAAGTGATGCCGGGACGAACTTGCCGCATGGTGTCGGTGAGTGCCTTCAGGATTGCCTCATCTCCGCTGTTGTGGTAGCCGTAGTAACCCAGCAGCGCGATATCGATGCGTTTGCCGTCAAGCCTGGTCCGTGCTTCATCCGTCAGGACCCGGCGGTAGATGTCGAGTTGGGTCTCGCACATGCTGGCAAGTGAGAATCGTGATTTGGCGGTCTCGTACAGGCGCATGCCCATTTCAGCCCGGAGGGACGGACTTGCGCACAGCTCCGACAGATGCCCAGCCAATGCATTCACGTCGCGAGGTTCAAACAGGAAGCCGTTTTCACCATGACGGATCAGGTCGCCGAGTCCACCGACCCGCGAGCTGATGGTGGGACGCGCGAACCGGGCTCCTTCGAGAATGACATAAGGAAAGCTTTCACTGCTGGAGGTCAGGACGTTGATGTCGATGATTTGGAAAAAATCGTAGGGACTGGAGACCATGCCGGCAAAGTGGACCTTGTTCCTGATTCCCAGCGTCTGGGCAAGCTTTTCAAGGGGCTGCAGCAAGTCTCCCGGACCGCCGACAAGAAACCGGGCTTCTGGAAAAACCGCTGATACAGCCGCCGCCGCACGAAGGAAAGTCTCGTGGTCCTTTACGGGATGCAGGCGAGCCATGATGCCGATGACAAGGCTGTTTTCAGAAAAGGGGACCTGGTAGCGGCTGAAAAAGTCCGAACGCGTGCAGGCGGGGATTTCATTGTCGAATGGGATGCCGTTGTACACGGAATGGATATGCTGCGGGTCGAACCCGCGCGCTGTGAGCATTTCACGAAAATTCTCGGAAACGCTGACATGATGCCGGATACCGCGCAGTGCCAGGCTGTTTATGAGACCGTAGGTCAGTTTCTTCGGCAGGCTGTGCAGGTAGTCCAGCCTGTAATCGCTGTGAACGGTGGTGAGCATCGGTATGCCCGTGATGGTGCGGACAAGGAGGCCCACAAGGTTCCCTTTCGCACCGTGGGCATGCAGCAGGTCGCAGGGAGATCGTCTGACGATCTTCAGGGTTCGCCGCACATCCGACCAGAGGCCCCTTGTCGGGATGGCATGCGCATCGATGCCCATGGCGACAGCGTCGTCATGGAACGGGCCCCGGCGGAAACTGACCAGCGAGACGTCCAGGTGTTCCCCCAATGCCTTCACAAGGGAAAGGACATGGCTTTTTGCCCCGCCCTCGTCTCCTCCGCCAATCAAATGCACGACCCGCATGGCAATCCTCCCGCGATGACGCTTCTTCAGGAATCATGTCAAGCGCCCACTTTGCATTTTACCATGATGGAAACTACAAATGAAACGGTTTCTTTCATGGGTTTCTTTCTTAGGCATGCGGATGAAAATGGAGGGAACGATAAATAAAACGGTTTCCTTCATGCAGGTTCCGGATGAAAAGGATGCCGGTTTCTATCAGAATGAGTGCCATGGCTACTGACAGCAGAAGTTTGCTTATGATATTATTACCATGGGTATAGATGGA
>CAZFWQ010000017.1:0-22381 GCA_964522755.1 uncultured Oscillospiraceae bacterium
TTCGACTCGTCACTTATTGACCGGATCTCCGCCTTCAATGGGCGGGCCTCGCTGCGTCCGCACATGGCGGCGTTCATTGCCGAAAGCTGCATGCTGAAGCGGCAGGTAGTAGAGCTGGACGAGCAGGACGAAGGTCCCCGCCGGCTTCTGAATTTCGGGCATACCCTTGGCCATGCCCTGGAAAAGGTCACGGGTTTCAGCACCCTCGCGCACGGTGAGGCGATTTCCATCGGGATGGCAGTATTCACGCGGATGTCGGAAGAGATGGGCTGGAGCGAACCGGGAACAGCCGACACCGTTGAAAGGGTCCTGGCCGCGCATCATCTTCCTACGGCCTTCCCGGATATCGACCCCGGACCCGTCCTTGACGCGATGTCCATCGACAAGAAGGCACGTTCCGGCCTGATCACGATCGTCACCCTTGACAGGATTGGCGCGTCCCGCCTGCGCACGCTGGCAGTACCGGAACTGAAGGAGATGCTCCATGGCCGTTTGCGTCGTTGATCCCGGCCTGCTCAGCGGCAGGCTGTCCGTTCCGCCTTCAAAAAGCATGGCGCATCGCGCGCTGTTTTGCGCGGCACTTGCAGAAGGCAACAGCCGCATCGACAACATCACCCCTTCGGATGATATCCTTGCCACCATGGCTGCCCTGCAGGCACTGGGCGTTTCCTCCGTCATGAATCCCAGCAGCCGTTTCAAGGGGCGCATGCTGGCCACGATCCATGGAACAGGCACACTATCGCCCACGGGTGATGCAATAGACTGCCATGAATCCGGCTCCACGGCTCGTTTCATCATCCCTGTCTCACGACTTGTGCAGGACAAAGTAACGGTTACAGGCCGGGCCAGGCTGCTTGAACGCCCTTTTGGCCTGTTCAGTTCACTGTTTGCAGGAAAAGGGGTATCCGTGGCTGATCGGGGAGGACGTCTTCCGCTTACGCTGCAAGGCAAGCTGGAACCCGGAATTTTCCGCCTTCGCGGGGATGTCAGTTCACAGTTCGTCACCGGTCTTCTATTTGTCCTGCCCATGCTGGCGCAAGACTCGGTCATCGAGATTGACGGTTTGCTGGAATCTGCCCCTTATGTTTCCATGACGATTGAAATGCTCGCCCTGCACGGCGTCCGCGCACTGATGGAGAACGGGGCATCGATCGGGCAAGTTCCCGGACATGCGGGGAAAGGCGCCGACGCGCGAAGCGACGATACCGGCACTCGAATCCTCGTCCCCGGACGCCAGCATTACAGGCCAGTAGACCATGACGTGGAGGGAGACTGGTCCCAGGCTGCCTTCTGGGCAGTTGCGGGGGCGCTTGGCGGCCAAGTGGCGCTTGACGGCCTCCGGATGGATTCCTTGCAGGGCGATCGTGCCGTGGTGGACATTCTTCGCGCAATGGGCGCCGACATCCGGGTAGAAGGCGGCAGCCTTCACATCGGGGGAACCGGGCACGTCCTTCGGGCCGTCGACATGGACGTGTCGCAGTGTCCTGATTTGGTTCCCGCACTGGCGGTCGCGGCAGTTCACGCCGATGGCGTCAGCAGGATTTTCAATGCCGCCAGGCTTCGAATCAAGGAATCTGACCGCCTTCAAGCCATGAGGGAACAGCTTGGCATCCTGGGAGCCCGCATCACGGAAGAACCTGACGGCCTTGTCATTGACGGGCTCGGTCACGTCGCATCGGAAGTCAAAGGGTCCATGGAACGCCAAATTCCAGGGCAGCAAGGCAGACCCGGATTGCAAGGCAGACCCGTTTTGCAAGGCCGTCCCTGCGCCGGCCAATTGTCCGGCGGTTCGGTCAATGGATGCGGAGATCACCGCATCGTAATGGCTTCCGCCATTGCAGCCACATGCGCTGGGGGCGGGGTGGCCATAGAAGGCATGGAGGCAGTCGGCAAATCTTATCCAGGTTTTTGGGATGATTTTCGTCAGATGGGGGGGAACGCGCATGAGCAGCACGTGGGGTAGGAACATTCGCATCTCGGTTTTCGGTGAATCGCACGGGGCGGGTATCGGCGTGGTGCTGGACGGTTTCCCGGCAGGCCTTGAACTGGATATGGACAAATTGAAGGATGAAATGGCCCGGAGGCGTCCCGGCACGGGCAAGCACGCCACGACACGTTCCGAAGCGGACCAGGTGGAAATCCTGAGCGGCGTTTACAATGGCAGGACCAACGGCGCGCCGCTTTGCGGCATCATCCGGAACACCGACACGAAATCCGGTGATTACACGGATTTGCAGATCCTGCCCAGGCCGGGTCATGCCGATTATACCGGCAGGATGCGCTATCAAGGCTTCAACGATCCGCGCGGAGGCGGACATTTCTCCGGAAGGCTCACCGCCCCGCTGGTTTTCGCCGGCGAAATCTGCAGGCAGTTTCTTGAAACAAGGGGAATCACCATTGGTTCACACATCCAGTCCATCCATGATGTCATCGACTGTCCGTTCGACCCCTGCCGGGTAGGCGAAGGCGAACTGGACATGCTGCGCACAATGGCCGTGCCGGTCAATGACAGGTCCTGCATCCAGGTAATGCTTGATGCGGTGGAAGACGCCCGTCTGGGCATGAATTCATTGGGAGGCGTCGTGGAAACGGCAGTCGTCGGCCTTGCGCCCGGCATCGGTTCACCCATGTTCCAGAATGTGGAAGCCAGACTCTCCGCGATGCTCTTTTCCATACCTGCCGTGAAAGGCGTGGAGTTCGGGGACGGATTCTCACTTTCGGCCATGACGGGCATGGAAGCAAATGATGCGTTTTTCATGGACGGCGGCCGTGTCAGGACAAGGACGAATCACAGCGGGGGCATCAATGGCGGCATCACAAACGGGATGCCGGTTGTCTTCCGCGTGGTGGTGAAGCCCACGTCTTCCATTTTTCTGGAGCAGGACACGGTGAACCTGGAAACGGCTGAGGACGCGAAACTGTCAGTCAAAGGCCGTCACGACCCCTGCATCGTCATCCGGGCCGTTCCTGTGCTGGATGCCGCCACGGCGATTGTGATCGCAGACTTGCTGCTGGACCCGACCCCCGTTTCAATGGAATATGACGAATGAGTCACAGGCTTGAGCCATCGGATGGTCAATCGGATGGTCAATCGGATGATCAATCGGATGGTCAATCAGATGATCAATCGGATGATCAATCGGCATGATCCATAGGTGAATCCTTCAGTCCCGGAAGGCGGAAAAATATGAACGAGCAGACCAGGACCCTATTTGATGAATGGAGAGGACGCATAGACGAGATCGACGGAAATCTTGCGCGCCTCCTCGAGGAACGGATGATTGCCGTGACAAGGATTTCCGAACTGAAGGCCCGGTACGGCGTCGCCGTCCTCGATCCGGGCCGTGAAAGGGCTGTTCTAGAGAACATCCGGAAATCAGTTCGCGAAGCGGAATTTGAACCGTACCTGCTGCAGGTGTTCAGGGAAATCATGAGTGCATCCCGCGCATACCAGCAAAACCGCATCGCGACCGTGTCCGAAGGCAATCATCCATTCCGTGTCGGCCTACTGGGAGCGAAACTCGGGAACAGCCGAAGCCCTGAAATCCATGCCATCCTGTTTCGCCTGCATGGAATGAACGGGTCCTACGATTTGCTCGAACGCAATCCCGAAGAACTTGAAGGCCTCCTGCCAGCCCTGAGGGCGCAAGGCTATCGCGGCATCAACGTCACCATTCCCTACAAGACCCATATGATGCGCCATCTTGATGCGTTGTCTCCGGAGGCGCTGCGAATAGGCGCTGTGAACACGATCGTGATCGGGGCGAAGAATGTGGGCCACAATACCGATTACGCGGGATTCGGACATCTGGTTGAAAGCATGCTGGCGAGAACCGGCGCGACACAGGAAACAGCAGTCGCCAAGGCAGCCGTGCTGGGAACCGGAGGTTCATCCCGGGCCGTGATCGCATGGCTTGAAGATCATGGCGTTCAGGAAATCACCCTGGTTTCCCGCGATCCGGATGAGGCTTCCATGAAATGGCCGGGCCTTCATGCAATTGGCTATGATGCGTTCCATGCGGCAGGCTGCGACCTTGTGGTCAACACAACCCCCGTGGGCATGTTCCCGCATCCCGATGCCTCTCCGCTGGATCCGGAACAGCTGCGTGGCGCAGGCTGCGTGATAGACCTCATCTACAACCCGCTGGAAACCCGGCTGATGAAAGATGCGGCCAAATACGGCATCCCCTGCGCAAACGGCTTGCGGATGCTGGTGGCGCAGGCTGTGGAAGCCCACTCCATCTGGCATGGCATTCCCTATGATGCGAAAGATGCCGATGCCATCCTCGCAGCCATGACCGGGGGGGTGGCGGGGACATGAACCTTGTTCTGACGGGCATCATGGGCAGCGGCAAGTCGTCGGTCGGCCGAATGCTCGCCGTCCGGCTCAAATTGGATTTCGTGGACATGGACGAAGTGATTGAGGAAAGATACGGTGCCATCACAGTCCTGTTCGAACGGGATGGGGAAGATCGTTTCCGCGACATGGAGACCGCCATGGCGCGTGAACTGGCCGGCCGCGACGGTTTGGTCATTTCGACCGGGGGCGGCATCATCAAGCGAAGCGAAAACATGGAGGCGCTGAAAAAAAACGGACTCATATTCTTTCTCGACCGCCCGGCGGAGGTCATATTGAAAGGTCTGGACGTATCGAATCGGCCGCTGATACGGGAAAACCCAATGAAGCTTCATGAGATCCTGAAGGAACGATATCCCCTGTACCAGTCTCAATGCCATTACCTGATAGACGCCTCGGGAACATACCAGCAAACGCTGTCTCGGATCATCGACTTGTGGAACCATCATCAGCCGTCCGATTTGCAGTTTGAAAAATAACATCTTGCAGAACCTATTCATAATGATATAGAATAGTGGCTGAAAACAGCATGTTTCGCCATTATATAAATACAGAATTGCAAACAGTTCCACCGAAGGGATTGTTTGGCACGGAGGAAGCGACAAGATGCAAACAGGGTCACTTGAACATTCACAAGAGAATGCAGCCGCACAGGCAGGTGCTACCGGTCAGGCCCCTTCGTTGTTGCCCGCCATGCAGGCGGAATACGGCGCTTTCAAGGCACAAGGTCTGAAACTGGACATGTCGCGCGGGAAGCCATGCAGGGAACAGCTTGATTTGTCGGACGGCATGTATGTGGATTCATTGATGCTGAAAGCGGCTGATGGAACGGACTGCCGCAATTATGGCAATATAGACGGGATCCCTGAGGCGAGAGCCCTCTTTGCATCACTGTTTGGCATTCGCACCGAAGAGGTGATTGTCGGTGGAAATTCCTCCCTGAACCTCATGTACGACACCATGGCGCGCGCCTACCTGCATGGCCTTGCAGGGTGTGAAAAGCCCTGGAGCCAAATCGGGAAAGTGAAATTCCTGTGTCCGACCCCGGGCTACGATCGCCACTTCTCCATCTGCGAACTGTTCGGCATGGAAATGATTCAAGTCGACATGACGCTCAACGGTCCGGATATGGACCAGGTGGAGAGCCTTGCGGCCTCGGATCCCGCCATCAAGGGGATATGGTGCGTTCCCCTGTACAGCAACCCGACGGGCGTCTCCTATTCCGAAGAAACAGTCCGCAGACTGGCTGCCATGAAAACCGCCGCTTCGGACTTCCTTATTTTCTGGGACAACGCCTATGCGTTCCACCATTTGTATGAAACAGCGGACAGCATTCCCGAAATGCTTTCCGAATGCAGACAGGCAGGAAATCCGGATCGGGTCATCATGTTCTCGTCCACCTCGAAAATCACCTGGCCGGGTGCCGGCATCGCCATCCTGGCTGCCAGCGTGACACAAGTGGCACGCATAAGGAAACTGATGGGCATCCAGACCATCGGTCCGGACAAGATCACGCAGCTCATGCATGTCCGCCATATGAAGGACAAGGAAAACGTAAGTGCACTGATGAAACGTCATGCTGACATCATACGCCCGAAATTCGACATGGTCCTCGACATGCTGGAGGAAAAACTGGGTGGAACCGGTCTTGCTTCCTGGAATTGTCCCCGGGGCGGCTACTTCATCAGCCTCGACGTCATGCCCGGAAAAGCGAAACGTGTGGTGCAGCTTGCCAAGGAAGCCGGGGTCGTCCTGACTCCGGCCGGAGCCACATGGCCGTACGGAAAAGACCCCGCAGACAGGAACATCCGCATCGCGCCCACCTTTCCGCCATTGGAAGAATTGCGGGCGGCCATCCGGATCCTATGTGTCTGCGTTCAACTGGCTGCTTTGGAGAACAGTTAACCTGTTTTGATAGGAATGATCTGGATGGCTTTATCGGGTTGTTCGAGATGATCGAGAAGATTTGAGAAAAAGGGAGGGCAGTGTGCTCTCCCTTTTTCATCCGTACTGTTTCACAAACATTGCTGATAATCAATCCCTTCAAAAAAAATTATTCACCTGCCGCCATATGGATTTTTCCAGCATGAGAGTATATAATGAGCAATGCATCCAATGAATATGACTTTTCATATGTACAACATTACGTCTTGACAACATGATCATAATTCATCAGCATATTCATCAATGGAGGAATTCGCTTTGAGCAGAAATGTCTATGAAAGTCCGTTCCAAGCGCGATATGCCAGCGATGAGATGCAGTTCCTGTTCTCGCCGGACAAAAAATTCCGCACTTGGCGCCGGTTGTGGGTTGTTCTGGCAGAATCGGAAATGGAACTCGGACTTCAGGTCACCCAGGATCAAGTCAATCAGATGAAGGCCTTTCAGGATGACATCAATTATGAAACCGCCGAGTCTTACGAACGTGAAACGCGGCATGACGTCATGTCGCATGTTCATGCTTTCGGGGAGCAAGCCCCCCTGGCCCGTCCCATCATCCATTTGGGCGCCACATCCTGCTATGTCGGAGACAACACGGATATCCTCATATTCGCGGAAGCCCTCCAGCTCATCCGGAGCAAAACCGCTGCAGTCATTGCAAAGCTGGCGAATTTCGCCATGGAATACAGGTCCTTGCCAACACTGGGTTTCACCCATTTCCAGCCCGCACAGCCTGTCACAGTGGGTAAACGCGCTTCCTTGTGGATTCAGGAGCTGCTGCTGGATCTGGAGGAATTGAATTTTGTCATCGACCATCTCCGCCTGCTGGGGAACAAGGGAACCACGGGTACTCAAGCCAGCTTTCTTGAATTGTTCGATGGAGACCATGAAAAGGTGCGCGAGCTTGAAAAGCGCATAACCGGAAAACTTGGATATCCCCTGGTCATGCCGGTAACCGGGCAGACTTACTCCCGCAAGCAGGATGCACGCATCCTAAACGCGCTCAGCGGCATTGCGCAAAGCGCGTGGAAATTCAGCAACGACATGCGCCTTCTCGCCAATCTCAAGGAAATGGAAGAACCTTTTGAAAAGAAGCAGATCGGTTCGTCCGCAATGGCTTACAAGCGCAATCCCATGCGCAGCGAACGCATTTCATCCTTGGCGAGGTATGTCGTCGTGGATGCGCTGAATCCGGCCATCACCAGCGGGACGCAATGGCTGGAACGAACGCTGGACGATTCGGCAAACCGGCGCATCAGCATCCCAGAGTGCTTTATGGCGGTGGATGCCATCCTCGGCATCTGGCTCAACATTGCTGGAGGCATCGTCGTATACCCGAAGATGATCGAGAAGCACCTGATGGAAGAACTGCCCTTCATGGCCACGGAAAACATCCTCATGGCCGCGGTGAAGCGAGGCGGAGACAGGCAGGACCTGCATGAGCGCATCCGTATCCATGCGATGGAAGCGGCCCGCACCGTCAAGACAGAGGGCAAGCCGAACGACCTGATGGAACGAATTGCCGGAGACCCGGCGTTCGGCATGAATACGGATGATTTGAACGCAGTGCTCGATCCGGCAAAGTATATCGGCCGCAGCCCGGAGCAGGTGGAAGAGTTCATCCGTGATGACGTCAGGCCTGCGTTGATGGGGCTCAAGTACAGTGATTTGGAAATCGAATTGAAAGCCTGAATTCAAACTGATAATCCTTTGAACAAAGCCCATGAGATAGATTTGAAAATGATATTCCTTTGAACTAAGTCCATGAGATAGATTTGAAAATGATATTCCTTCGAACTAAGTCCATGAAATATGTTGGAAATTCATAACGGGAGGCGACAAAATGACGACTATCAACAAATACAGCAGCGTACCCCTCTATTTTCAATTGAAAACCATGATTCAGGACAACATCGAAAATGGAAAATATGCCGCCGATTTGAAGATACCCTCGGAACAAGCCTTGTGCGATGAGTTCGACATAAGCCGGCCAACGGTCCGTCAGGCCATCAGCGAGCTGACGAGCAGCGGGCATTTGTACAAGATGAAGGGGAAAGGCACGTTCGTCTCCAAACAGAAATCCCTGATCAGCATCAAGGATTACAATGGCTTCACAGATTCGATCCTGGACAGTAAAAACCCTTCGGCCAACCAATTCATCTCGATGGAAAAGTCAAGCAACCGTATCTTCCCAAGACTGAACGAAGTATTTTCCATCCGGCCGGAAGCGAATGTCGAATTCGCATGCATCGTCTGGGTTGGCGTGCAAGGGGAGGAGATCATCTCCCTGAACGAATCCTGGATTCCTCTCGCACTTTTTCCCGACATACTGGAAGATTTAGGGAATCGCAAGTCAAGCCAGGAAATCCTGAAGGGGAAGTACCCGCTGCTGCCATACCATTCGCGCAGTGTGATGGATGTCATCCACACCAACCCGCTAGAGGCTTCCAGCCTGCATGTGCAGCCTGGCCAGCCCCTTATCCGCATCGTGAACACCCTTTCCGGCCGTGACGGGAAATCGGTTGAAATGATTGTGACCAAATACAGGGCAGACAAATGCAAACTGATCTTTGAAAATCATCGCTGATGAATCGCGCTCAAAAGCATCGCACTTCATGAGGAGGTTCTATGATGAATGACGAAAAAACGACCAATGACGAGGGTCTTGTCACAAAACTGGCAGACAAATTGTCGTACAAGGTGGCAAGCGCCTGGGAAGACAAGAAATTGAACCGCGACAGGATTTTTGAATTCGCTGAAGGATACAGGGTATTCCTGAACAAGACGAAAACAGAGCGCGAATTTGTGAAGGAATCCGTCATCATCGCAGAGTCAAGGGGTTTCAGGGACATTGACGGCATGGCGGAAGATACGCGTCTGGCTCCCGGCGACAAGATATACAGGGTTGTCAAGAACAAGCTGATCATGCTTGCGGTCATCGGCACGAAACCGCTGGATGAAGGCGTCCGGATTCTTGGCGCCCATATCGACTCCCCCCGGATAGACGTCAAGCAGAATCCATTGTATGAGGCAAACGACCTTGCGTTCCTGAAGACGCATTATTACGGCGGAATCAAGAAGTATCAATGGACGGCCATCCCGGTGGCCATCCACGGCGTGTTCGTGAAAACGGACGGCACGACGGTGGACGTCCTCCTTGGAGAAGACGAGAAAGACCCCATCTTCACCATTACCGACTTATTGCCTCATCTGGCAAAGGATCAGTATGACAAAAAGCTTGGCGATGCCATCGCCGGTGAAGCACTGAATGTGCTGCTTGGCTCCGAACCCTATCTGGGAGAAGAGTCGAAGGAAAAGGTCAAGCTCAACATGATGCGCCTGCTGAGCGAGATGTACGGGATCACGGAAGAAGATTTCCTTTCTGCGGAACTGGAAATCGTACCTGCTTTCAAGGCCCGTGACCTCGGTCTTGACCGCTCCATGATAGGAGCCTATGGCCATGACGATAAGGTTTGCGCCTACCCATCCCTGATTTCGGTTCTCGAAGCCGATAATCCGGAAACCACCTCGCTCTGCCTTCTCACCGACAAGGAAGAAATTGGAAGTGTGGGGAATACCGGGGCAGAATCAAGAGCCATGGAGAATCTCCTGGCCGATTTGTGCGCCATGTCCATGACGGCTCCTTATACGGACCGCATGGTACGCCGCTGCCTGAGCCGGTCAAAGATGTTGTCGGCCGATGTAACGGCGGCAGTGGACCCGAATTACGAGGGAACGCATGACAAGCTGAACGCGTCATACATGGGAAAAGGCATGGCCATCATGAAATACAGCGGTTCCCGCGGCAAGTCCGGCGCTTCCGACGCGCACGCCGAATTTGTGGCTGAGATACGCAAGGTCCTGAATGATGCCGGCGTTGCCTGGCAAACCACCGAACTGGGTGCCGTGGACAAGGGGGGCGGGGGGACCATCGCGATGATGGTGGCCAACCTCGGCGTTGACGTGATTGACTGCGGAGTGCCGGTTCTTTCCATGCACGCGCCGTTTGAAGTCATCAGCAAGATAGACCTGTACAATACTTATCTTGCCTATGCGGCTTTTTTGAAGTAGAACGGATGTCACTGCGGTTTTAGTCGTTTGTACAGCCTTTTTGAAGTAGAATGGATGTCACTGCGGCTTTAATTGTTTATGCGGCCTTTTTGAAGCAGAGACGATATTAGTGCGGTTTTAGTCGTTTGTGCGGATGAATCTGGGAGAGAGGGTTGCTTTCCACCGCACTTCTCAGACGGCTGTCATCCACATGTGTGTATATTTCCGTCGTTGAAATGCTTTCATGTCCTAGAATTTCCTGAAGGGCCCTGATGTCGACCTGGCCATGCTTGTACATCAGGGTCGCTGCCGTGTGGCGCAATTTGTGGGTTGAGTATTTGGCGGTATCCAATCCTGCCGATCCGATATGCTTTTTTACGATATGTTGTACTGTCGTCCTGCCGATTCGGCGCTTCCGTTCACTGATGAACAAAGCCAACCTGTCGACAACACCTTCTGTCGGGCGAACCTTGCGATAGGCGTCAATGGCTTCCATGCAGGCCTTGTTTAAATAGACCGTGCGTTCTTTTCCACCTTTTCCCAGTATTGTAAGACGATCATCACGAATGTCTTTCAGGTTGATGCTGACCAATTCAGCCAGTCGCATCCCGCAGTTCAAAAAGAGGGTGATGATGGCATAATCGCGTTCAAATGAGCGGCCATCAACCGCGTCAAGCAATTGACGGCTTTCTTCGAGGTTCAGAAACCGAGGAAGCCGTTTGATGATTTTTGGCGTATCCAATTCGCGGGTTGGGTTGTTTTCCAGCAGTTTGTCCTTGGAAACCAGATAGTTGTAAATGATTTCAGACAGGCGGCTTTCCGGGCCCGGGCATGCGCATGGTTGGCGCGATCCCGGCTGACAAACGAAAGAAATGCATAAAGTTCGCTTAAATCCACATAGGATAACATTTCAGCGTTGGTATCCGAAATGTCGATGCCTGAAAAAGCGGCATCGGAATCATCAGCCAGGACAACAAGACCACGATGGATTTTCAGGAAACGAAAGAACAAACGCAAATCATACGCATAAGCCTGCAATGTATTCATGGATTTTCCCTTGATGGTGACCATGAAGTTCAGAAAATCTTTAAGGACCAATGGATCTTCGGACGCTAAATCAAGACTGGGCTTCAAACCGGCATGGCTGGGCTTTGAACCGGCATGGCTGGGCTTTGAACCGGCATGGCTGGGCTTTGGACTGGCATGAATGGGCTTTGGACTGGCATGGTCGGCTTTCAAACCGGCGATATTGGTTGTCAGCCCAGAATTTTCCTTTTCTTCAGTATCCATCGGCTTCTTCCTCCACCTTATTGAACGAAATTTTTATTTCGTTCAATGTTTGGTTTCATTATAGCCTGCATGCCCTTTGTTTGCAAGGGTTTTCATATTTTGATATTGTTCACATTTTGAGCGTTGTTTTGTTTTGCGGGTTTCAATCTGCACGCTTTTCAATCAATCCATGTTTATGTATTCTTTGTTATTCTTTACAGGCACTTCGTCCCTAATTTTCCCTGGCGATGAATTCAAATCCGAACGGCAGAATCCGATCCTCACCCAAAAAGTGAATGCGGACCATGGCGCGCCCTTTGCGCTTGTCAATCGAAATCACTTCACCTTTGACCGAACTGTCTGCCAGGGGTCCATCAATGAATTCTACCTTGTCTCCCACCATGCAGGCCTGGGAAAGACCGATGGTATCGGCTCCGTCCATCAGGTGCCGAAACACGTCAACTTCCGCTTCCGGAACGGGAACAGGCCTGAAATCCTGTTTCAGCACCTTGAACAGGTCGGGGACATTCCACATCTGCGTTAAAACTGCTGGCGTGATATCACCGCGAATGAAAACATAACCGGGAAACAGCACTTTGGTTTTGTCTTTCCAAATCCCATCCTTCCGCTCCCTGATAATCCGTTTGGGAAGAAATACCTCCGGTTCATCGCGAAAACGATATTCCAGGCGGAGTTTCACTTTATCCTCATTGCCGGTTTTGACAAATACCGCATACCAGGCCATGATGGGTGCCTTTCCAAAAAGAGAGGGCCATCTCACATGAGACTACCCTCTGCTAAATTCCGTTGACTCGGACATTCCTTTTCTATGATATTTTACATGTTTACATGGTGTTGCCAACCCCCGACCCTGTGTAGTACATGATTCGCCAAAATATATTATTTTACGTGCCGTTGCCAACCCCGACCCCGTGAAGCACAAGATTCGCCTAAACATAATATTTTACGTGCCATTGCCAATCACCGACCCAATGGTATTATTTTATTCGCCTCAAAATGACTTCCTCATGTTTTGTCACTTCAACTTCTATCCGTGATAATTGTTCCGTGTTTTGTTTATAACCGTCGAACAGAACTTCAAGTTTGGGCATGATGTCATGTTCAATTCTCATACTCATCTTCAAAACTTCATTCTTCAGTCCTGAAAATTCATTCTTCACTCCGGAGAGTTCATTCTTCACTCCGGAGAGATCATTCATTACTCCAGAGAGATCATTCTTTACTCCAGAGAGATCATTCTTTACTCCGGAGATATCGTTCTTCACTCCAGAGATATCGTTCTTCACTCCAGAGATATCATCCTTCACTCCAGAGATATCGTTCTTAACTCCGGAGAGTTCATCCTTCACTCCGGAGATATCCTTCTCCATCTTGTCGAACCTGCCGGTCATTTCAGAGTACATTTTTGTTAATAACTCAAATGTGCTGTCTTCCATTTGCTATCTCCCACCCAAATCGTTCATATTGTTTATGGTGCCTGATGAATTTCAATGTTTTGCAAAGGTGACTGGCGAAGTCCAAAAGCAAAGTGAATCATGTTCGTTTATCTTCCTGCAGCAAGCAGCTTCGCCTATTTATCATAGCATAGTAGTGCTCTCATGCAAAGCCAACCGCCTTCCAATCGCCTTCCAACCGCCTTCCGTTCAGTGCCTGACTCATTTTTATGCTTTACATATTTTTCCTTTCTATCGATCAATCGGGAGCATGATGTAAATCGTTTGCCACATGCCGGCATAGTAGTATACAATCAAACCATGAAACAGAGACATAATTGGCTCGCATTCTCTGGCAGATCGGAGGACCACTATGGAGAAACACTTTTCAGAACAACTGGAAAAGGCAATTGAATACCTGTCTGTGAAGTATTCCCCATATGCCATCTATCTCTTTGGATCTGCTGCCCGGGATGAACTTCGCTCCGAAAGTGACATAGACATTGCTTTTTTGAGTATCAATCAGGTCAATGCCGTGGATTGTTATGAATCTTCTCAGGATCTCTATGAAATCTTAAGAAGAGATGTTGACCTAATCAACTTAGCGACTGCTTCCACAGTGTTTTCAATGCAGGTAATCGCAAACAGCAGACTGGTTTTCTGTAATGATGATATGAGTAGAATGAGATATGAAATGGTAGTTTACAAATCATACGCGATGTTGAACGAGGAACGCAGCGAAATACTGAACATGGCAGGTGAAAGGGGTTATCTCAGTGCATGATGATATCATCCTGAATAAAATTGAAATGATTACTCGCTGCATCAAGAGAATCCATGATGTATATGAAGGAAACTCCGTGAATCTAACTGACTATACAAAGCAGGATTCCATTATCCTGAATCTTCAAAGAGCCTGTGAAGCAAGCATTGACCTTGCCATGCACATTGTCGCCGTGAAACGTCTGGGAATACCTCAAAACAGCAGGGATTCCTTCGAACTGCTTTGCCGGGACGGCATCATCATGAAAGATACGTCAGACAGGCTCAAGCGCATGGCGGGTTTTCGAAATATTGCCATCCATGATTATCAAACGATCCAAATGGAAATCGTAATAAGTATCATCGAGGATCACTTGCAGGATTTTGATCAGTTCATCAATGAGATTCATGCAATGCCAATTGCGTGAGTTAGAAACATCAAGTGTGAGTTGGAAGCATTAAGTGTGAGTCGGAAACATTATGTATGAGACGGTAACATCAAATTGCTGCAGTCTTTTAGTCCATGAATAATGACAGCATCACAAAATATGCTGCATTCGGACGGCAACCCCCTCCCCCATGCTCACTCCAGCTGCGTGACAAGAAAAATATGGAACAAAATAATATGGAAAAAGAGAATGCCTCAAAAATCTTTCAACTTTTGAGACACCCTCTTCCATTTCCTGCAAACGAGAAGAACTCCCGTTCATTACATGACTATTCTATCGTGCGCAGGCAGTGCATTACGGGAACATGCTTTCCCAGGTATCATGCGCAGGCGGGGCATCGAGGAAAACTGCATTTTCCGCTGCATATGTGTATCCGGAGATGTCTGTGACGGTGACAACTGCTTTTGTAGGCTTGATGGTTTTTACGGGTGTCCCTGGCAGCCAGGCACCGAAATTCCATGTGCTGCTGCTGAGAGGTGTGTATGTACCGGGCAGAACAAAGAAAACGCTGCTGTATTGTTTAGCCACATTCACCTTGTCCGCCGATTTCGATGTGTTCTCCACCAGCAAAGTTGTTCCGGCATACAGTGATACTTTTACGGAGGCTACTTTTGCAACTTCTGTTCCGCTCAGCGCATAACCGAATGTCGCACCCCAGTATTCAGCGCTCTTGTTTGTGTTGAAGTTTTCCGCGACAACCACGATGTCGGATGCGAAGAGGCTGTCCCACGTTGCCGTGGCTTCGGACAGGGTGTTGTTTTCAGCGGTGTACGCCACTCCGTTGATGTCTCTGACGGTAATGACGGCTTTGGTGGGCTTCGTGTTTCTCGCAGGAGTCCAGACGCCAAAGTTCCATGTGCTGCTGGAAGAATACAATAGCGGCTTCACGATGAAGGCACTGCTGTATTTGAAATTGCCGTTCGGGTTCGCAATGGCCTTCTCGGCGGACTTCGTCACGTTTTCAACGAGTTTGTTCGTTCCTGAATACAGTGCCACTGTAACGGATGCGACTTTTGCCAAATCCGTGCCGGTCAGCATGTAGCCGACTGATACGCCATAATAGTCAGTGCTTTTATTCGTGTTGAAGTTTTCTGCCGCAAGGACGATGTTGTAGGTTACCGGCGGAATGACGGTCCCCTTGATTGTGTTCAGCATTCCGTTTTTAACTGCGATGAGAAGGTTCTGCTGCTTGATGATTTCACCCTTCAGGCGTGTGATTTCGGTCAAGGCAGTTTGTGCTGCGACCTTGTCTGCCGCGTGGCGTTTTTGTTTCTGTATGGCGTAACGGAACAATTTCCACTGTGCTTCTTTCAATGTGCGAAGATTCCTAATCTCCGCGTGAATCGTCGCGGCCGTTGCATGATACGGTGCCAGGGCTGCTTTCATGCTGACCATCTTCTGATCTGCCGCTTCCTGGGAAAGGGTTTTCAATGAATTTCTGAACTGTTCAAATGCCTTCCTGATATCTTTGTTCAGATGATTGATTGCATCCCAGTTTTTATTGGCCGTGGTGCGCAAGCCCTTGAGAATCGTGAAATCAAGTACCGCCGGCCTGAATGCCCTGACAAAGGGATTCAAAATCTTGTCTGCATTTTCATCAGCGTTTCCCACTGAATGGTCCAGGGCTGCTTCCTTGTTCAAAAAGGCGTTTTCCGTTTTGAAGTTCAGCTCAAATGCTGGAATCGTGGTCTTTTTCGCATGCTCATTCTTGTGATCGTCTTCATGCCCGAAAGCTTTTTTTAAGATGGCGCCGGGTGTCAGTACGGAAGTTTGCGTGATGCTCCGTGCATCTCCCCCGTCACCGTATTTGCTGTCGACATCATCGTATCCGGAATTCTTGTCGTTATTCCCATTTGAATTGCTTTTGCCCGAATCGGCGGTGGCAGTGAATGAGAACATACCGATCACAAGCGATACGGCCAGGACTGTTGCCAATAGTTTCTTCATATGATATTCCCTCCATGTTCAGTATAATATGGTTCAATTTCGATTTCATTGAGTATGGTTCAGTTTAGGTTTCATTGATATGGTTCAATTTCGGTTTCATTGATATGGTTCAATTTCGATTTCATTGATATGGTTCACTTTCGGTTTCTTTGATATGGTTCACTTTCGGTTTCATTGAGTACGCTTTGCCGGATTGTTTCCTGACATCACGATCTGTTCAGTGTATGAATCCATCATACTTTACAATTGTAAACATTGGTTCTGGTGAAATGTAAACAGATTGTAAACGTATCCGGCATATAAACACCGGCATATAAAACATTTGACTTAACAGATTGTAAACTCTGCAACATACAAATCCGTCAAACTTTGTTCTTTCTAAACGAACCAGACACACTGTGAATGTGATTTTGCAAATTGTCAAAAATATCCGTTTATGTTGAAATTACCCTTAATTATGATATTATATTTGAAGACACAATTGCAGGGAGACACAATTGCAGGTAGACACAATTGTAGGTAGACACAATCGAATGGAGCCGCTTGAGCCATGAAAGGGGGGTCGGATAATGTATGCATTCGTTTCCGATATTCGTAGTCAGGATGCTTCTGGCTGATTGATGAAAAACCCGGGTCAGGACAGGATTCAAGCCTATTCAGCATCAGAGCGGGAATTGCATCCTGACAGTGAATCAGGACTTGGAACAAGGACAGGGAACAAGGACAGTAAACAAGGAATACTATGGGTCAAATGATTTCATAAGGAGTATGTTATGAAAACAAAATGGATCAGTATCATATTGACTGCGGCGATGCTGCTGTCCGTCATTGTTCCTGTTTCTGGAGCCGCCCCGGCGGCAGGTTCCAAAGATTTCTACCAGCTGGCGCCCAAGGAAGATAATAGAATGGATCCGGCGACAGTGAAACAGCAGGGTCTGAAAGCCCAGGCAATGGACGCCAAGCTCAATGGCAAGGCTAACGGCAAGACGAAAAAGGTGGCTCGCGGCCAATATGTCGAATTGGCCCGTGAAGGAGAGGACGCTGTCTGGACCGTACTGGGAGATTTCAGTGATCTTCCTCACAACACCATTGCCCAGCCTGACCGCGCCGTGAATAACAGTACCATCTGGGTTCCGGATTTCAGCCGTGATTATTTCAAGAACATTCTCTTCGCAGAAGGTGCTGGCGTCAACTCCATGCTCCAGTACTTCATCGAGCAGTCCTCCAACCGCTACGCGGTCAACGGCGATGTGACGGATTGGGTGACGGTTCCCGGCCAAGCATGGACCTACGACGACGATCTTGAAAGTCCGCTTGGCGGCAATGCAGTCTGGTATTTTCTGAAAGATTCCGTCAACGGATGGTATGATGCGCAGAAAGCAGCCGGCAAGACCGATGCCGAGATAAATGCCTATCTGGCCAAGTTCGATGTGTGGGATCGCTATGACTTTGACGGCGACGGCGATTTCAATGAGCCGGACGGCTACATCGACCACATGCAGTTCGTCCATGCCGGCGAAGGCAACGAAGCCGGCGGCGGCATCCTGGGTGATGCGGCCATCTGGAGCCACAGCTGGTATGCTTTCTCAGGAACGTTTGGGGATGAAGGGCCTGCTATCAATAAAGCAGGCGGCATTCAGATTGGCGGCAGCAATATCTGGGTCGGCAAATACACCATTCAGCCTGAAAACGGCGGTGTTGGCGTTTTCACCCATGAATTCTCCCATGACCTCGGAATTCCCGACTTGTATGATACCGCCGGCGGGACAAACTCCACCGGTTTCTGGACGCTGATGTCCTCCGGATCCTGGCTGAGTGACGGCACCGTTGATATCGGATCCAAACCGGGCCATCTTGGCATTTGGGAAAAATTCCAGCTTGGCTGGCTGAATTACCAGGTGGCCACTGCAGGGAAAAAAGCCGAATTCAAACTCGGACCCGCGGAAACCAATACCAAGCAGGCACAAGGCTTGTTCGTGGTTCTTCCCAAGAAAGCAGTCACAACGAACCTGGGATCCCCTGCTTCAGGTTCATATTATTACTATAGCAGTGCGGGCGACAATCTGAATTCCTACATGTATAAACCCATCACACTTGCTGTGGGAACCACCTTGACAGCGAAAGTCAAATACAATGTCGAATTGGATTGGGACTATGCATATCTTGTCGTCTCAACAAATGGCGGTACAACCTGGACTCCAGTGCCTACGAATCTTTCGACCACAACCGATCCCAACGGCCAGAACTTCGGCAACGGCATAACCGGTGCTTCTGCCGTATGGGTGGATCTGACAGCCGACTTGTCGGCATACACCGGAAACGTCCTGATTGGGTTCCGTTACTGGACGGATGCCAACACCGGCGGTTTTGGATTCATGGCTGATGACATCAACATTACAGGATATCCGACGGATGGCGCGGAAACGAATACCGGCTGGACATATGCGCCCGTGACAGGATTCCATGTTACAAATGGCACCGAGTCCAAACTGTACAGCCAATACTATGTGGCGGAGTACCGCCAGTACCGCGGCTACGATGCCTCATTGAAAACAGCGTACAATTTCGGTTTCCTTGACAACCCGGCTTTACAGAATAAAGTTGAGTGGTTTCCCTATCAGGATGGTTTGCTGGTCAGTTTATGGGATACTTCACAGAAGAACAACAATATAAGCCAACACCCTGGATCAGGCCTGCTCCTGCCGATTGACGCGCATCCGAACATCTTGAGGAATGCCAGTGGCGGAGCCGTCGGCAACCGGATCCAGACTTTTGATTCAACCTTCTCCCTTGACAAGACGGACAAGATAACACTGAACTTCAACAGCGTGCCGGTAACCTTCCCAAGTCAAAAGGGAGTATCCGCATTCAATGACACCGTACAGTATTATAATTCAGCACGGCCTTCCATGGGCGTAATCAACCCCAATACGGGCACAATCATTGAAATCCGTTCCATCAGCGCGCATGACAGTTTCATGCAGGTGCAGGTGCGCCCGGTGAAGTAACCCGTCAATGGAAACGGCATGGTGAGCAGGCACCATGGCCTGACACCTTGAACAATCATCAGCAGAACAAGGCGCATGTGAATGGCCGTCTCGGTTGAGGCGGCCATTCTCCTATTTCCTTGTTCACTGTTACATTCGTAATACCGGCGAACCGCATTTTTCCTGTTATATTCTGCAAGTCAAATACATGTTTCCAGTAAAATGCATTTTTACAATTATATCTTGTCTGTCATATGCGTGTTTCCAGTAAATTGTTCCCGCATAAACGCAGCTATTCAGTAAAATGTTCCCAGAGAAATGCGTGTTTCCGGTGAAATGCATTGAAAGAAAAAGTCCTGTAATGATACAATGGAGATGCTCGCATTTATTGACAGACGGGAGTGATGGATACGTCAGAAAAGAAAACTGTCCGGCGTCTTGGCGACCTGATGCTGGAGTCCGGACTGATATCCAATAAACAGCTTGAAGAGGCACTTGAAATTCAAAAGACAACCAAGAAGCGCGTTGGCGACATTCTTGTCGATAAAGGGTATGTCAGCGAACGCCAGCTTGTCAGCGTTCTTGAATATCACTTCCATGTACCTTACGTGGATCTGAGCGAAGTACCCATTCAAGAGGCGGCTGTCAACCTGATTTCGGAAAGCCTGGCAAAACGTTCGCGCCTCATCCCCTATTCCATCAGCGACGGGGTTCTTACCATCGCAATGGCAGACCCACTGGACCTTGGCGCCGTTGAAGATGTCAAGCGCACCAGCGGCATGGAGGTCAAGGCGACCATCGCTTTGGCCAAAGACATCCAGATGGCCATTGACCGGCATTACGGCAGGGAAAGCGCCGAAAAGGCCGTGCAGGACCTTAACAAGGATTTCTCGTTCGAAGACTTGACCAGCCTTGAAGCACTCATCGCCAACGACGTCAGCAACGCGCCCGTCGTGCGCCTTGTCAGTTCCATCATACAGCATGCCATCCGCCTCTCCGCATCGGATATCCACATAGAACCGCTTGAAGAGAGAATCCGCGTCCGCTTCCGCGTGGACGGGGAACTGCAGGAAGTCATGACCACCGCAAAGGCCGCGCTTTCCGCCATCGTCACGCGCATCAAGATCATGGGCGGCATGGATATCGCGGAAAAGCGCCTCCCGCAGGATGGCCGCGTTGAAACCACCATAGACGGCCAGACAGTGGACATGCGCCTTTCGATATTGCCGACGGTCGACGGGGAAAAAATCGTCATCCGCCTGCTGGGTCGCAGCGATACCCTCATGAGCAAGGAACAGCTGGGTTTTACACACGAAAACCTCGTCATGTTCGATGCGATCATCAAGAACCCGAACGGCATCATCCTCATCTGCGGGCCTACAGGCTCCGGCAAAACCACCACCCTTTACACAGCCTTGTCGGAACTGAATAAAATCAACATCAACATCGTCACGGTTGAAGATCCGGTCGAGTATCGTCTGAACGGGGTCAACCAGGTCCAGGTGAACGTCAAAGCCGGCATGACCTTTGCGAACGGCCTTCGTTCCATCCTGAGGCAAGATCCGGACATCATCCTGATCGGTGAAATCCGGGATGCCGAAACTGCGCAGATTGCCGTGCGTTCCGCCATCACAGGCCATCTTGTACTCAGCACCATCCATACGAACGATGCCGTCGCGTCCATTTCCCGCCTTGTCGATATGGGAATCGAACCATATCTCCTTTCTTCCTCCGTTGTGGGCATCATAGCCCAGCGTCTTGTCCGCCGCATCTGCACCAAGTGCAAGACCAGCTATCGACCGGATCATAATGAAATGATCCTGTTGAAACTGCGGGATCCCCAGCCTTTGTTCAAAGGGGCCGGGTGTCAGTCCTGCAACTTCACGGGCTACAGCAAGCGCATAGCCATCCACGAGATAGTGCAGATCAACAAGGACATGCGCGAACTCATCAACAGGAAGGCAACGCTGGATCAGCTGCGTTCCGCCGCTGGCAGGTATGGCACCGTCACACTCCGCGACAATTGTGTGAAACTGGTTCTGGAAGGCACAACCACCACTGAGGAACTGCTCCGGGTCACCTACAGTCTGGACGCATAGGTCAATGCCTGAGATGAAATACCGCTTCGTGATGCATATGAAATTCAGCGACAGGACTCCTTGAAAGCAAATCCATGCCAAAAAACACTTGACCTGGAGAAGCGAACAGAATCCAAATAAACACTGGAGGTTCATATATGGAAGTTACTGAGTATCTTGTCAAGGCACTGAACATGGGCGCTTCCGACATACACATCACGGTGCACAGGCCGGTGACCCTTCGCTTAAACGGAAACCTGATGGCATTGGGCGACCATAATCTGACACCGGAAGAGACTCAGGAATTCGCCACAGCCATATCAAGCGAGTCTCAGCTGCGCGAGGTCAATGATGTGGGTGAATCCGATTTCTCGTATGTGATACCCCATATCAGCCGCTTTCGCATCAACGTATACAAGCAGAGAAGGAGTTTCGCCATTTCGGCACGCGTCATCAAACCGGAACTGCCAACCATCGAATCTTTGGGTATGCCGGAAATGCTGAAAGACATCGCACTGAAGCCGAGGGGGCTTTTCCTGGTCACGGGACCTACCGGAAGCGGCAAGTCCACCACATTGGCCGCCATGATAAATCATATCAACAACAGCCGTTCCTGCCATATCCTCACGCTGGAAAACCCCATCGAATACCTGTTCAGGCACAATGTCGCCATGATAAACCAGCGCGAGATCGGAGATGACACGCGAAACTTTGCTTCCGGCCTGCGGGCCGGGCTGCGGGAAGACCCCGACGTCATCTTCGTCGGTGAAATGCGGGATCTGGAAACCATCTCCACAGCCGTGTCCGCCGCTGAAACCGGGCATTATGTCCTGTCCACGCTGCATACGACCAGCGCGGCTTCCTCCGTGGACCGCATCATCGACTCCTTCCCGCCCCACCAGCAGCAGCAGGTCAGGATACAGCTTTCAGGCACACTGCAGGGCATTCTCTCCCAGCAGTTGATTCCGCTGGCGGATGAATCCGGCCGCGTAGCCGCCATTGAAATGCTTCTTGTGAATGATGCCGTCAGAAACATGATACGGGAAGGAAAGACCCACCAAATCGATTCAGTCATACAGACGAATAT
>CAZFWQ010000018.1:0-7273 GCA_964522755.1 uncultured Oscillospiraceae bacterium
CGACTTGTTCACAACGATGGATAATCCGTCATATGCCACTTCGATCACGCTGTAATTGATACCGGCTGCTTTCGCGTCAGCTGCCTCCCCCTCCTTGATGGGGCGGGAAGCGGCGTTGATGTCGGTTTCCTTTCCAATGAACTTCTTGAAACCGCCACCGGTACCGGAAACGCCCACGGGGACCTTGACTTCGGGATGTATCGCGAGGAATTCCTCGGCCACCGCTTCAGTGATGGGAAACACAGTGGATGACCCGTCGATTCGGATTTCACCGGAGAGTTTGGCTCCTGTCGTTTCTGCGGCAGCAGTGGCTGCCACGGTAGTCGCACCCGCTGACGAAGCAGTTGTCGCTGACGGTGTGCCGCAGGCTGCGGCAGACATGGCAAGCGCGACCGTCATTATGAGAACCGACGCATGTTTGTAGAATTTCGTCCTGACCATCATATCATTCTCCTCTTGTTCCCGTTTTGATTCCGTTGCCGGCTTCCGTCATTTCATTCTCGTGATTGGCATTCTTGTGATTGCATTCTTGTGATTGGCATTCTCGTGATTGGCATTCTCGTAATTGCATTCTCGTGATTGTCATGCGAATACGGTCTCACCGAATTTGCATTGTCTTGCGCGTTGCGCACAGGCTACGTAGGCGTTTCAATGATTTGGTCATTTCCCCGTCATGGCCTTGACGGCGACTTCATGAAGTTCTTGGTTTCATATTACCGCTTCCGTTTGCAATCCGTGTTGGGAGTGTGTAAAGAATGTGTTAAACATTTTCCAATCCTGATATTGCCCAGTCCCGGTATTGCCCGTTCCTTATATTGCCGGTTCCGGCATTGCACTGCCCGGTTAAGGCCAGATCAAGATTTGACGCAGGTTGCCCGCGCGGGTACAATGAATGAGCAAGCGCCGCGTGCGGCATGGATGTTGCACTTCAAAAGCCTCATCGGCGACTATCATGCAGGTCGTCCGCATACTGTCCGAAAGGTGGAGACACATGCCGTTTGACGGAATCGTCGCCCACGCCATGGCGCGTGAACTGGAACGGATGCTGCTTGGCGGGCGCATCGGCAAGATACAGCAGCCATCAAGGGAAACCATCATCATGCAGGTTCGCGCCGGCGGGGAAAACCGCCGGCTGCTGCTGTGCTGCGGCGGCGCGGACGCGCGCATCCACCTCACCGCGGATGACGGCGCGGAGAATCCGGCCGCCCCGCCCATGTTCTGCATGCTGCTGCGCAAGCATCTTGGCGGCGGCATCATCCGGCGCCTGACGTGTCCTGCTTTCGAACGCATCCTCATGCTGGAGGTTGAAGTCGAGGACGAACTGGGAGACCGCAGCCTGAAAAAGCTGGTCATCGAGGTCATGGGACGGCACAGCAACATCATGCTGCTCAACAGGGACGACGTCATCCTTGACGCCGCAAGACATGTGGACATCGATATCAGCCGCGTGCGCGAAGTTCTCCCCGCCCACCCCTACGTGCTGCCGCCAGCTCAGAACACGCTTGGTCCGTCCGGCGCGTCAACCCCGGGAGTTGCCGCGGAAGGTGCCTCCATATCCGACAAGAAGCTCTCCGCCGCACTGCTGGAGCAAATGCGGGGCTTCTCCCCGGTCCTGTGCCGCGAAGTCTGCCGCACGGCAAACCTGGATGAAGACCGGGCGGCGTCGGGAATGACGGACATGGAGCGCCTGCGGCTTGAAAAAGCGCTTTCCGGACTGCAGGAACAATTGGCGGAAGATGAATTCACCCCTTGCACCATATCGGACCCCATCTCCGGCCGCGTACTGGACTACCATGCCTGGACGCTGTCCGCAGCAGGCCGCACAAAGCCTTATCAGCTGCTGGGCCAGGCGCTTGACGCCTTTCACGGCGAACGCGACAAGGCATCGCGGTTGTCCGCGAAGCGTGCGGATTTGTCAAAGACTGTCTCCCTCAACCTTGACCATGTTCAGAAAAGGCTGTCCATCCAGCGCGACACGCTGGCCGTGCATGCGGACTTCGCAAAACTCCAGCGATACGGCGAACTGATCACCGCAAACATTTATGCCCTGCGTGAAGGAATGACCGCTGCGGATGTTTCGGATTACTATACGGATACCGGTGAAAACGTATCCATCCCCCTGGACCAGTATCTCAGCCCGCAGAAGAACGCGCAGCGCTATTTCCGCAGGTATCAGAAGGCAAAGTCCGCCTGCAGGTATGCGGAGAGCCAGCTTGATGGATTGACGGCGGAAGCCGCCTATCTTGAAAGCCTGTCGTATGCCGTTGAAAACGCAGTGGAGCCGGCGGAATTTCAAGAAATCCGGGAAGAGATGATAGCGCAGGGCTACTTGAAGCCGCCCGCGCGCAAACTTGGCAAGGGTGGTCGCGCAAAGCCGGCCGGCAAGATCAGCAGCCCGCTGCCGGCAGAACCGCTGCGAATTGTCTCGCAAGATGGTTTCGAGATATTCATAGGCCGAAATAATAGGCAAAACGACAGACTTACCCTGAAAATGGCACGCGCCGAGGACCTGTGGTTCCATATCAAGCATTTTTCCGGATCCCATGTCGTGATACGGACCGGCGGGAAACCTGTTCCGGACCGCACCCTCGCCGAAGCGGCAGGATATGCGGCCTGGTTCAGCAAGGCAAGGCAGGCCACGAAAGCCGAAGTGGACACCACCACGATACGGAATGTCCGAAAACCGGCCGGTGGGAAGCCTGGCATGGTCATCTACGTGAATTACCAGACCATTTCCGCAGTACCCACCTTGCCGGCGGCGCCGGGAAAGGAATGACATAAGCTGTTTTCGGGCTTTCCGAGCGGAATCATGTTCAGCCGCCAAATACCTTTTCGACTGTCGCCGCAATGCCGTGCCGGATCTTTTCCGCGTCAATGGTAAGGTATTCGCCGTTTCGATACAGTATTTTACCGTCCACCATCGTCAGCCTGACATCCGCGGACCTTCCCGAATAGGCAACCGCCGACACCACGTCATGCAATGGCTGCCAGTGGGGCCCGGACATGTCTGCCATCTGCATGTCAGCTTTCATGCCGATCTCAAGAACGCCGGATTCTTCGAAGCCCATGGCCGAGGCGCCAATGCGGGTAGCCATGTCCAGTGCCTCCGCTGCCGTGACGGCGAGGGGATCCAGCGTCGCCCCTTTGTGAAGAAGGGCGGCCAATCCCATTTCCGCCCACATGTCCAGCGTGTTGTTGCTTGACGCCCCGTCTGTTCCGAGCGACACGCGGACACCCGCCCTGCGGGCAGCCGGAACAGGCGCGATGCCGCTCGCGAGTTTCAGGTTGCTTCGCGGATTGTGGGCCATCACGACATTCCGGGAAGCCAGAATGCCCATGTCTTCCCCGGTGATGTGCACGCAGTGCGCCGCGATGGCAGGTCCTGCGAACAAACCCAGGTCGTCGCAGTGCCGGACGGGTGTTTTCCCGTATTTTTCCATACACTCCATGTGTTCACGACGTGTTTCGTCAATGTGGATATGAACCGTCGCTCCCAGACTTCCCGCCAAATCAGCCACGGCGGCCAGATAAGCCGGGGAGCAGGTATAAATCGCGTGCGGTCCCAGTCCCACTCGAATCCGGCCGTTTCCCGCGCCGTGCCACTCGCCGTGCAGCGCCTTGCTTTCCGCCAGGCGGATATCATCGGAAAAGTTCCCTGAAGTTCCGTCCCCGGTCAAGCCCCTTGTCAGCAGCATCCTCATCCCGCTGTCCAAGACGGCCTGGGCTGTGCGGTCACAAAAATAATACATGTCCGTGAACCCGGCAGTTCCCCCCGCAAGCATTTCCATCAGGCCCAATTGGGTTCCCCAGTATACGGCTTCGCCATCGAGCCTGTCTTCGACGGGGAATATCCTCGAGAACAGCCATGTCTGCAGATCCATGTCGTCAGCGTAATTGCGGAGCAATGTCATGGGCACGTGGGTGTGCGTGTTGAAGAAACCAGGCAGCAGCAGCATGCCTGATGCGTCAATCCGTTCATGTTCAGTTGCCCCGGCCTGTCCACGTATACCGGCCTGTTCCCGTACCCCGGTCTGTTCATGTGCCCCGGCCTGTTCCCGTACCCCGGTCTGTTCATGTGCCCCGGCCTGTTCATGTGCCCCGGCCTGTTCCCGTACCCAGATCCCCTCGCCCAAAGACGCAATGCGCCCGTTTTCCACGAGCAGGTGCGCATTCCGCAGGACAGGCCCTCCCCCGCCGGTCACAATAGCGGCATGTTCAAACAGTATGCCCATTCCGGTTCCCTCCCCGCCGTCATATCTCGACGATGAACGTGCTTCCTTTTCCTGGTTCACTGTCCACCGTCACATTTCCACCGTACAACAGGGCGATGTGTTTCACGATGGATAACCCGAGCCCCGTGCCGCCCTGAGACCGGGTGCGGCCCTTGTCCACCCTGTAGAAGCGCTCAAAGATGCGCTCCCTGAATTCATCCGGGATGCCGATGCCGGTATCCGTCACACGGATCGCCGTGCGCCCGCCCCTCAGGCGGTCTGCCCGGACAGTGACGGAACCGCCGTCCCTGTTGTATTTCACGGCATTGTCCATGAGGTTTATAAGCAGCTGCTTGATGCGGTTCCTGTTCGCCTTCATCAGAAATCCTTCAGGAATCATCAAGGTGACCGTGATATTGCGGTCATGGGCAGGTGCCGAAAGCATTTCGGCCACGTCTTCCACCAGAGGGGCGAGAAGGAATTCAGACAGGGCAGCTTCCTGTTTCATCCCCTCAATCTCCGACAGGGACAGGATATCGTCGATCAGCCTGCTGAGACGGTCCGCTTCGATGTCTATGATGACCAGGAACTTCTCCGCCACGGCCTCGTCCTGCATGGCCCCGGAGCGAAGGGTTTCGACAAATCCGCGTATCGACGTGAGGGGCGTCTTGAGTTCGTGCGTGACATTGGACACGAATTCAGAGCGGCTTTCCTCAAGCTTGCGTATGCCGGTCACATCCGCGACATGGGCCAGTGCTCCGGAATTGCCTGGTCCGTCATGTATCGGAAGGATTGGGCACGCATTCACTTCAAGAATGCGTTTGCCGCCCTCATAAGTCACAATTTCGCGTTTCTCGCTTCGATCGGCTTTCATGACGGCTTCCAGCAAGTCCAGGAGCGAACGGTTCCTGAACACTTCCACCACCGGATGTCCGATGACCTCCGACTGCTCCTTCATGCCGAACATGCCGAAAACGACCGGATTCACCATGATGAGGCGCATTTCCCTGTCCACCGCTACAAGCCCGTTGGGCAGGCTTTTGATGATGGTGTCCACTTTCACATTGCGGTCATCCAATGCCGCGATGGACTGCTCCAATCGTTCCGCCATGAGGTTTACATTTTTTGTCAAACTTCCGAGCTCTGCATCGTCCGTTGATTTCAAGCGTTCACGATATTGAGTTCCACCAAGGGATGACAATTGACGGGACAGGTTGGTCACCGGACTTGTGACAAATCGGGAAAAGAGGAAGGCCAGCAAACCCGTGACGAAGATTCCGCCAAGCACGCCAAGTGCCGCGGATTGAATAATCCCGGTCCTGATCGCCTGCAGTTCATGGAGGGGCAGCGCAAGGCGGATGACCAGGCGGGATTCCGCGAAGTAGCGGGCATGGTACGCATAAAGAACGCCAAGGGTCGCAGACGACCTTTCGCTGCTGCCCGTTCCAAGCCTCAGCGCATCCATCACCTCAGACCTGTCCGAATGGTTTTCCATGCTGACGGAGTCCGTCTCGGAGTCCCCGATGACAATCCCGTCTTCACGAATGAACGTGATGCGCGGCCTGCTTTGCACGCGTCCGCCCGCATCGTCGAGGGCGAGCAGTTTTGCATATCGCACCGCTCTTGCGTCGAGTCCGCCCGGTTCAAGCGGGAACGATTCCCGGGCAAGGGCGTCACCGATCAAAGTGGCATTGTCAAGCAGCAGCGTTTCCACTTCCTGCCTGTACAGGTTCGTTGAATACCGATACATGAACAGCGACAGCAAAACTGCAACCACCAACCCCAGGCATATGTACAACACGATGATCCTCTTGCGCATATGTCATTCCCCCCACTTTCTGAAAGAAGCCAGGACAGCCTCCGCGACACGGATGCCATCTACAGCCGAACTCATGATGCCGCCCGCGTGGCCGGCCCCTTCCCCGGCGGGATACAGACCCGGCGTGCCTGCGGATGCATAATCCTCCCCGCGCGGCAGCCTGATCGGAGAGGAAGTGCGGGTTTCAAATCCGGTAAGCAGTGCTTCGGATGCGGCAAAACCGTGAAGCCGGCGATCAAAGGCAGGTACCGCATCCCGCATGCGCCCGTATATGAAGGAAGGCAGTGCGGCATCCAGCCGCGCATGACGCACATCGCCCGTATAGGAGGACCGGACTGTCCCGGATTCCGAAGGCAGCCAGCGACCAGGGGTATCCCGGCGTTCCATGAAATCTGCAAGCCTTTGGACCGGCGCGGCATATGTGCCGCCTCCCAGCCGGAAAGCAGCCTGTTCCAGCTTGCGCTGGAATGCAACGCCATCCAGCGGATGCGTGCCCACGTCCACAGGCCCCACGGACACAACGAATGCGCTGTTGGCATTGCGGCCATCCCGCGCCTGACTGCTCATTCCGTTTGTGACCACGGTGCCGGTTTCCGAGGCGGAAGCCACAACCTGACCGCCCGGGCACATGCAGAATGTGTAGGCCGTGCGGTCCGGAAATCGCTCAAACAACTGATATTCGGAAGGTCCCAGCTTGTAGTGTGTCCTGCCTCCATACCGAACGCGGTCCATTTCGGCTTGAAGATGCTCGATGCGCACGCCAACCGAAAAGGGTTTCGGTTCCATTGAGATGCCTGCGGCATGAAGCATGGCAAAAGTGTCCCGGGCACTGTGGCCAACGGCCAGCACCACTGCCCCGGTATCCAGCACGGATCCGTCCTGCAGCTTCACGCCGCATACGCGGCCCTGATGCAGGACAAGCCCATCCATCCTGGCGCCGAACCGGATTTCGGTCCCAAGTTCCACAAGACGTCCCCGCAGTGCGGTGATGGCCGGCACAAGGCCATCCGTGCCGATATGGGGCCTGGCGCGGAACCTGATGCCTTCCGGTGCGCCGCATGCGGCAAGCACATCAAGCACGCGCGCGCACAGCGGGTCATGGATGCGCGTTGTCAGCTTGCCGTCTGAAAAGGTCCCGGCGCCGCCTTCGCCGAACTGGACATTCGATTCCGTGTCAAGAACGCCGTCACGCCAAAATGCGGCCACGTCCATCTGCCTTTTTTCCACCGGTTGTCCACGTTCC
>CAZFWQ010000018.1:7283-22138 GCA_964522755.1 uncultured Oscillospiraceae bacterium
AGCCCGCAGGGTCCAGCACCCACGACTATCGGGCGCAACGCCGGGCATATGTTTTCACGCTTCCCGATCATAGGTTTCGGCACGGGTGGATTCCATTGAAATGCTTCCGAAATTTTCGACGGTTTCGCAGACGTTTCTGCCATCAGGGTGTAGACCATGGCCAGGGAATTCTTTTTCCTGGCATCAAGTGACTCACGGAGAATTGAAAGTGATTGAATTGAATCGGGAGGAATTCCGAGGTGAACCGCAGCCAAACGATGGAGCAAATCCATTTCCGTTTCAGGCTCCAGGTCATCAAGGCTTACTGTGATGTCCTTTATAAGCCATTTTGGGTTGTTTCCGCGCTGCCGCTCCTGAACCTCGCTGAAAGGGCTGGCCAGTCTAAAATTCATACCTTCCTTGCCTTTGCTCATGGAACAGTTGTTGCCGCGGGCGTTGCCGTTGCATCCGCAGGCGGTGCAGTCGGGCTGGCCAAGGGGTCGGCGGTCGGGCTGGCCAAGGGGTCGGCGGTTGGACTGGGAGAAGGCTCCGGGACCGGCACTGCTTCTATGATGGCGCGGACAGAGGGCGTGATGGCCATTGTAAACCCTTTCGGGCACTTGACATACACCGGCAGGACATATTCTCCTTCCAAATAGCCCGTGGCATCAACGGAAAGTGAAAAGTCTTTCGCAGTGAGTGACGTCAGCCCACTGGCCTTTCCCTTGACCTTCAGCACCACTTCGGTGGACAGGAACCGCAGGATGCGGTTGTTCAGAGGATCCATGCCTGCGACGGAAATGGATTCCACGGGGACGGACATATCACGGATTGCGAGCTTCTCCATCTGCACTTCCGCGAGAACCTGCGGTTTTATCCCGTACAAGGTAAATCCTTCAGGCACCTTCAGGCTCAAATCGATTGAAAAGGAGCCCTGTTTTCCCTCGACATTGATATCTTCCGCCTGAACCGCCGACAATGCGGAAAGCGCTTCATATTTTCCAAGCACCTGCACTTCCTTTGGGGCGGTTGAAAATCCGGTGACATACCAATCCGGCGCAGGCGTGCCTGAAATGCCCGTTGTGACGGGCAGCGTATGTACAAGGTCGAAACTGGCCGTGACCGTCCGCTTGCCGTCGAACTGGGAAATCGCCTTGCCTGCGGCGTCAAGAACCAGAACCCGCCGTGTGATGTTCACGGTATTGTCGAGTTCTTTTGCGCTGATCGTCACGACTACGCTCTCTACCTTGTTGATAAGGCTCTCCTTGTCCTCGAACTTCACCGTGCTCGGATCAATGCGCAGGTTCACCGCCTTGTAGCCCTTTGGCAATTCCCCGTCCCACCGGACCACGACCGGGAACTCGACCCCGGTAATCCGCTCCAGCCTCAGCTGGGTCTGCAGCGGATTCACTGAAACGATCTGAATCTGGTTCTGGCCCGTGTAGACAGGTTCATCGAGCAGCAGGGTGACAAGGCCGGACGTTTTGACCTGGTTGTAATCCAGGTTCATCTTGAAATCGTTCGAAGAGACCGCGCTGACTTTGCTGCGGCGTCCGCGGATGGTGATGTCGACCGTGGTGGGTGCGCCGCTGCCGATGATTCGGAGGTTGCTGTCGTCCAATACTTCCGGATTTCCCGAAATCGACACAGACAAGGTGCGTGTTATCATCGGGTTGCTGCTGTCGAGCACGATGAACCAGAGCAGGATGGCCATCAGGACCGACAGCACCCGCACAAGGATTTTGTGTTCAAAGAAACCGTCAATCAGCTTGTTCACTCTTGTTCACCTTTCGGAACTTGAACCGGCGCCGATCCTGCTCACGGTCGATCAGGAAACGGTTCAGCGCTTTTCTCAGCATGTCCGGGGTAAGGTTCCTGGTCAGGCCGCCATTGTGGGCATAGGATATCTTACCGGATTCCTCCGACACCACCACGGCGATTGCATCCGATACTTCGGAAATACCGAGCGCCGCACGGTGCCTGGTTCCCAGTTCCCGGCTGAGACCGCTGTTCTCTGTCAGGGGAAGGTAACACGCCGCCGCCTTGATCCGGGCGTCGCGAATGACCACGGCGCCGTCATGCAGCGGACTTTTCGGCGTGAAAAGGTTTTCAAGCAGCTCGGAGGAGACAAGCGAATCCATCTGGGTGCCCGTGTTGACGATTTCACCCAGTTTCGTGTCCCGCTCAATTACGATGAGGGCGCCCACGTACTGGGCGGACAGGCGCTGGCAGGTGCGCACGATGGCCTCGATGGCCGTTGTGTTGCGGATGAGGTCCTCGCCGGTCCTGTTGACGAACAGGTCCTGAAACCCGCTGCTTCCGATTTTTTCAAGTGCTCTGCGAAGTTCGGGCTGAAACAGGACCAGCAGCCCGAACCCGAGAAGTTGGAGCATGCCTTCGAAGAGATATGCGAGTGCCGACAAACCGAATAGCTGCGACAGCTTTGCGCCGATGAGGATAAAAAGGATGCCTTTGACCAGCTGCAGCGCGCGTGTCTCGCGAACCAGCTGTATGCCCTTGTAGATCAGATACGAAACAAGCCCTATGTCCACAATCATTCTGATTATGTCCACAGGACCATTCAAACCGAGGAAATCGCCAACCCGCAATATTGTTTCGCTCATATGCCCCGTTTCGGCAAACCCGCTCAATTTCCAGCGAACCGGAAATGGTCATAACGTGATCGCATTGTCCCCGATAGTGCTGTTTCGCGGCTTTCAGGAACATGCACATTATACCGTTTTTCCGGTTATCCGGCATCCGCTCTCTCTCATTGTAACACAAATGATAAAAAAACGATCCCCACGCTTGATATGGCGCCTAAAGTGCAGCCGCATGTCCGGCTGCCAATGCTCAGACGAAACGGTAGCCGACTCCCCGCACTGTTTCGATGTACAGCGGCTTGGAATCGTCATCTTCGATTTTCTGGCGCAAGTAGCGGATGTGCACGTCCACCGTGCGTGTTTCACCGTAATAATCAAACCCCCATACTTTTTCAAGCAGAAGGTCGCGTGTGAGTACGCGTCCCCGGTTCTGCAGCAAAATTTTCAGCAGTTCGAATTCCTTCAGGGTCAGTTCAAGACGGATTCCCTTCTTATAAGCTTCGTGACGGGCCGAATCCAATGAAATATCGCCAACCTGTACACTGTCCCCTTCACCAGGCTGTATGCCATCGGTTCTGCGAAACATGGCCCTGACGCGGGCAACCAGTTCCCTGACGCTGAACGGCTTGGTGATATAGTCGTCGGCGCCCAGCTCAAGGCCCAGAACGCGGTCAAATTCCTCGCTGCGCGCGGTGAGCATGATGACGGGGATATGGCGCATCCGGGCGTCCAGGCGAATTCGCCGGCAAATCTCCAGGCCATCGATGCCGGGCAGCATCAGATCCAGGATGAAAAGGTCGGGGATTGCGCTTGCACATTGTCGCAGCAACTCTTCACCGCTGCCGAAAACACTTACGAGAAAACCGCCGGCTTCCAGATTGTACTGGATCAGCTGCTGTATGTGTGCCTCATCTTCAACCAGGAAAACATTCCTCTTCAGCGCCATGACTACCTCCCGCCGGCCGTTCCCTGTCATTCCGGGCCGATCGCAAGGCGATCCCGTTCCGGATGCTGTTCGGGGTGCTGCATGTGGCCATGCTGCCCGGTGACATTGTATGCCACCCACTCGGCGATGTTTGTCGCATGATCTCCCATCCGTTCGAGATATTTCACGATGAACATGATGTCGATGGAAACCTCGACCTTCCGGGGATCGGCTTTGATGGCGTTTACGCGGTCCAATATGAGTTCATTGAAAAGATCATCGACTTCATCGTCATCTTCGCAAACACGGCGGGCCGCTTCCAAATCCTGATGGATGAATGCATCCAGGCTGGCGCGCAGCATGCTCCTTGTCTTATCCGCCATCCGAAAAACATCGGATGGGACCGTGCCAGCCGGGCACCCGACAAGACGCAGCGTGAGTTCCGCGATGTCGGATGCATGGTCGGCGATGCGTTCCAAATCCGTCAGCATCTTCAGGCTGGCACCGATAAGCCGCAGATCCCCCGCCAGAGGCTGCTGAAGGGCAAAAAGGCTAAGGCAGTGCCTTTCGATTTTCGTCTCCATGCTGTCCACCAAATCATCCTTGGCGATGATGGAACGCGCCAGGTCCGCATCCATTTCCCTCAGTGCGATGATGGTCTGCTCGACCGACTCTTCGACGAGGCCGCCCATCCGCAGAATTTCTCCGTTCAGTTGCTGTAATTCCCTGTCAAGAAGATTTCTCATCTCTTTGTCCCTTCCTTTTCATCGGTTCCCCAACCGCTTGCGTTGCTGCCGAAATGCAGGATTCCGCAAACTTTCAGCCAAAGCGTCCCGTAATGTAGCGTTCCGTCTTCGTGTTCTTCGGCGTGTTGAATATTTGTTCCGTCCGTCCGAATTCCACAAGGTCTCCCATCAGGAAAAATGCGGTCTTGTCGGAAATTCGTCCAGCCTGCTGCATATTGTGCGTCACGATGAGGATAGTGTAGTCTTTTTTGAGAGATTCGCACAAATCTTCTATTTTCAAGGTGGAAATGGGATCCAGGGCCGAAGTGGGTTCATCCATCAGCAGCACTTCCGGCTCGGTCGCAAGCGTGCGTGCGATGCACAGGCGCTGCTGCTGGCCTCCGGAAATGCCGAGCGCGCTTTTTTTCAACCGGTCGCGGACTTCGTCCCACAGGGCGGCAGCCCGCAGGCTATGCTCCACAATCTCATCAAGGTCCGATTTTTTCCTGATGCCATGGATTTTGGGGCCATACGCCACATTATCGTATATCGACATCGGAAACGGATTCGGTTTTTGAAATACCATGCCGATGCGCTTGCGCAGATCGACCACGTCGACATCCCTGTAGATGTCCTCTCCGTCAAGTTTGACGCTTCCCGTGATGCGGACGTGCTCAACAAGATCATTCATCCTGTTCAGCGTCTTCAGGAACGTGGACTTTCCGCAGCCGGACGGTCCGATGAGGGCGGTCACCTCATTGGCGGCCACATCCATGTCGATGGACCTGAGCGCTTGAAAACCGCCGTAGAACAAGTCCAGGCCGCGGACGGCGATTTTTGCCATTTTTTCGGATTCAGTCTGCATGCATGCTCCTTTGAAGCCAAACCGGCACCGGTCGGGCAATGATTTCACAAATCCGGTTCCAATCATGTGACAATGCACATCATCGGCTTATCCGGGATGCAGCACCGGGTCAACCTTATCATTCCCTCATTGGGAGAAGTTCAAGCTTCTGTTAATATAATGTTAATTCGCACTTTCATACAGGTAATGTTCATTCGAACTTCATTCCGTTAGTTTTCATTCGAACTTCATTCCGCTAATGTTCATTCGAACTTTCATTCCGCTAATGTTCATTCGAACTTTCATTCTGTCTTTCAGGGACCCGACCGGGATCCTGCTCCGCCAATCCGGAAATCAGAAGCTCCAGAGCCAGGCGGATTTTGATCCTCCCGCTCTTGACGGCCAGATCCATATCCGCACACCCTTGCACAAAGCGATTCAAAGATGTGACCGACAAACGGCCAGCCAGTTTTTCCATTTTGGAAAGCGCATAGGAATTCATCCCAAGACGATCCGCTTTCCTGTCCAAAGGCAGTCCCTGCCCCATGCGCTTGAGCTGATGGAGCCTTCCCGCCTGTCTCGAAAGCATGTAGAATATTTTAGATTCCGGTTCCCGCTTCTGGATCATCTCATCAAGCATGACGAATGCTTTTGCGCAGCTGCCTCCGGCGACGGCGTCCATCAGATCGAAAACACGGCTTCTAATGGATGGAATGACGACTGCCCTGATGTCCTCCCGTGAAACCTGGGTCCGATTCCCCATGTACATGGTGACCTTTTCGATTTCCTGATGGAGGGCGGTCATCCCGTCTTCCGCCCGGTGCATGAGATAATCCGCATCATATGGCGATATCTGCTTTCCGGATTTTGCAAAACCCTTCTGTATCCATTTGCTGAGGACTTCGGGATTCTGAAACGGCATTTCCGCGGCCAGGCCGTACTTGTCGACCAATTTGTACAGGCTCAGGGTCTTGTTGACCGCCTCCTCCACAAACAGAAGCACGGTGTGGGCAGGCAGCGATTCGAAAAAAGGCTTCCAATCGTGCTTTTCCTGACTTTCGGTTTCCGGCTCCGTTTCCTGCACCGTCACGCGGGATTCCGTATCCGAAGCAAGGTCCGTCACGGATTCTCCTGCATCTCGATCTTCTGTTTCCGGCGCTGCGGCCGTCTTTTTCCTGCTTGCCTTGAAAAGCCCGCTTTTCCGGACGATGACCATTTTGCGTTCCGAGAACACCGGATATGTCTCACAGGCATCCTGAATGTCTTCGGGCTTAATCCGTCCATCCAGCACAATCTCGTTGAAATCGCGGGTATCCCGCTTCAGCACGCAATCACGGATGTCGCGGACGAAACGCTCGATAAGAAAGGTTTCCTCTCCGTACAACAGAATGCACGGAACGGATATGCCACTTTTCAATTGCTGCCGCATGTCGGCGACGCCATCACGTCCGACTTCCTTACGTGCCAAGGATATACCTCCGATTTTCCCGCCTCTTCATGGATCCCGCCTCTTCATGGATCCCGCCTCTTCATGGATCCCGCCTCTTCATGACTCCAGCATCTTCAAGGCTCCAGCATCTTCAAGACTCCCGACTTTCATTATACGGGATTCTGCCCGCCGCGTCATGACAGTCTGCATGGCGACTGACTGCATGGTGATCGACTGCAGGTCAGGCAGGATAAGTCATGGATACAATCCGTCGAAAATGGATCGGACCGGCTTGATGAAGCATTGCCAGAAAATGGTATCTCCATTCGTCTGAAGCATCAGGGCCCCGCCTTGCCTGGTGACATGGATTGCCGCACCGGCTGACCTGATCCGGTCGAGGGCTCCTGACGAAGGATGGCCGTATCGATTCCGGCCGACGCTGATTACGGCAAGTTTTGGATGGACGGAAGCCAAAAATCCTGATGTCGTGCCGAATTCCGACCCATGATGGCCGATTTTCACCACATCGGCTTCCTCAAGCGCGTCGCGTCGTGCCAAACGGTTTTCAGCTTCTTCACCTGAATCCGCCATCAGGAGCATGGAAAAGTCCAGGTATTCCAGACGCAGTACCAGCGAAGTCTGGTTCGGATCCGGGTTGCCGGGACTCCAGCCGGTTTCCGGCGACAGGACGCGCACCGTCAGATTCGGTTCCGACCATATCACGTCCCCGGCGGAAACATACCTGACCGGGATTCCTTTTCTTTTTGCAATCGCCTTCAGGTCATCCGATGCCCCGTCATCCGGGAGCGCGGACAAGATGATGCCCCGGGCACCGGCCAGTTCCGCCACGGCCTGCAACCCGAGGAGGTGATCCGCATGCGAATGGGTGGAAACAAGCAAATCCGGCCGCATGACCCCTTCTGCGAGCAGCATCGGCATCATGACGCGTTCTCCGGCCCTGGACCCCTCCTTGTCCGTGGCAGACCCGCCGCCGTCGATGACAAGGCTCTTCCCGGAAGGCGTCCTGATCAGCATGCCATCCCCTGGTCCGACATCCGCAGCAATGATCTGAAGGCGGTGATCCGGGATCATCACGGCCGCCAGGAGCAGAATGCTTGCGATGCCGGCAGCGGGTACCACGCGGCGGCGTGTATCCAGGGGAAGCCACTGCTTCCCGAACCGCAGCCACATCAGCCATGACCCATAGAGGATCAGGACCGCCAGCGGAGGCGACGGAACGGCAATCTGAGATCCGGGAAGGGAGGCGGTCCAGATGACAAACCTGATGAGGAGTGAAATGATGATGCCCAGCAGGTGGCCGATGCCCGTTCCGGCCAATGGAAAAAGGAATCCGGAAAAGACCAGGAGGGCGCCCGAGAGCGTCAGAAAACCCGTGACCGGTACTACCAGCAGGTTAGCCGGAACCGAAACCAGCGACAGGGTATGGAACGTTCCTGTCAGCACCGGCATCACACCCGCCTGAGCGGACAATGTACCGGCCAGCGTGTCGCGGAGCGTCTTGGGCATGCGTTTCGGAAGCCGTTCCGACAACGGCTCGCAGAACAGGCCGATTGCCGCGGTGGCCAGCACCGACAGCTGGAATCCGACATCGAACAGCCATGCGCTGTTCGCGGTCAGCATCACGATCAGTGTGCATGAAAGCGATGCGCCCATGTCGGCCTTGCGCCACATGATGCCGCCCGCAAGCATCAGCGTGGCCATGACCGCGGCACGGACGATGGACGCGCCGAACCCGGTCATCAATACGAACAGGAACAGCAGTGGCAGCGAGGCTGCGGAAGACCAGCGCCTGTTGATCCCCAGGCGCCTGAACAGCCACATGAGCGGCAGGAGGAGGAACGCGATGTTCGCCCCGGATACCGCCATCACATGGGAAAGGCCCGCAGCCCGGAACGCATCCTGCAGTTCGGGATCAAGTTCGGATGTCTCACCAAGGAGCATCCCGGCCATCACGGGAGCCGTGCCCGGGGGCAGGTACCGGTCAAGCTGGGCCAAGGCTCCCCTTTTCATGTCGAAGCCCCATTTCATCAGGAAATTTCCCCGATAACCCGGCAGCCGTTCCGGCAGGGCATCAAGTGTCATCTGCGCCTGGATGCCGCGGGCGGCCAGATACGCCGCCATGTCGAACCAGCCCGGGTTTCTTTGCCCTTCGGGTATCCGAAGCGTTCCGGACACCCGGACGGGATCCCCATAGCGAGGGAGGCCGGCAATGGCATTCCCATACAGGACAGAACGGATGCGTCCTTGCGGATGTGCCGTTTGCCCGCCGGACTCCAGCGAATCGACCGTGATGGTCATGATGGCGCCATATGAAGTTGTCAACGGCTCATCCGCCAGGTGGCCGATTATCCGGACCGTCTTTTCCGACCACTGTTCAAAAAGGCCGTTCATCTTCGCCAGGCTCCATTCGTGCCGGAAAAAGCCGAACAGGAGCAGGACTGCGGGCAGCATCCACCACAGCCGGGCTCGGTCCCGTCTTGCGTGAAAACCGATGCCCCTTGTCAATGCGGCGGCCAAAACAATACCGGCGCATAGAAGTACGGGCCACGGCTTTCCGGCCAGAAAAACGCCTGCCGCCATTCCGGCGGCACAGGCAGGTGCAATCCGTCTCACAGTGGGATACGGCCGGATTCCCAACCCCATGCGGTTTCCTTTCCGGGTCATGCCCTTTTTCATGGAAAAGCACTGCTTCAGGATGCCTGAGGATTCACTTCGCGGCATCGACTGTCCCAAGCAGGTACCAGTCGGACCACCCGTCGTAGACAGAACCGGCCGTGGGCTTTTTCACACCCCTGATGCGGATGCTGTACAGCATTGCGCGGCGTTCCCTGTAGAGCGGCACCAGTTCCGACACGACGGCATTTGTACCCAGGGCGGAACGCATTCCCGCGAGCATCTCCAAATCCGTCAGCTGCACGGGGGATTCGCATCCAAGCAGCATCAGGTCAAACTTCCCGGTGCCGGCCAGTTTCTGTTCCTCTTCCAATGATGCCTCTTTCCTGAGCACCGCCACACCGATCCGCTCCAGGACGGTTGTAATCCATTCCGCCGTCTTCAGGCGTTCCAGATTCATTGAATGATAAACAATGGTCATGGCCGCAGGACGCAATCCGGCAGTACCGGGAACGGACAGGACCAGCCGTTCCCCCACCCTGCTGAATTTGCAGCCGATCGCTTCCAGCATGGAAACCACTTCTTTTTCAGATAATGGAAACATCTCCGCGTTGACCACCACTTCCCCCGGGAAGCCGCCTTCACGCACGCACCCTGACAGATAGCGGATTATCAGGGCTTTTGCCGCCGGGTCCCGCACCCCGGTCCCACCGCTTCCCACTGCAGCGAACTCCATGTGTGTGCCCGGATATTCCCGATACTCCAGATCCTTCCTGTTGGCATACCTGATTTGGTCTGCCACAGGTGTCCATGTCGCGTCGATTTGACGCTGCTGGAATAAAGTGACCCGGTCCGCTTCATCTGTTCCGAACACGAAGCGGATGCTGTCCGGCCACACCGGATGCCCCAGGCCCCCTTCGCGGGAAATGTTCCACCATCCTTCGCTGTTCGTGAGGGTGATGCCCGCCGCATCCTTCTGCCCGAAGCGGAAAGCGCCCGTCCCGACAGGGATCAGGATGCCGCCGGCTCCATCCGGGTCGGCTTTCCATGAGCGTCCGGTCAGGACGGGAAAGCACAGGCTGCGCGGGAACCCGATATCGGGCTGTTTCAGGATAAGCCGCAGTTTCAATCGGCTCACAACCTCAATAGATGAAATGTTCGCGAATCCTGCGCCGTACGGACTGTTTTCTGCAGCCACGCGGGCATGTTCTATGGAAAAAACCACATCATCAGCAGACAGTTCGCCCCCGTCATGAAAAAAAATTCCCTGGCGGAGTGTCACATCCCAAATCCTGCCTTCCTGGGAAGACTGCAGTGTTTCCGCCAGGAAGAGCGTCACGTTCCCCTCATCATCCAAGCGCAGGAGCGGATCGTAAATGAACCAGCCATAATCCATAACGTACGGGTCGAGCGTCCGGAGCGGGTCAAGCAGGTCCGTCGCCATCATGAACAACCGCAGGATGCCTCCGCGGGCCGGGCCGGTATCTTCCGACAGGATGAGCCCGGATTGGGTGACTTCCGGCCCGGGTGTCTGCAGCGATGCGGCTGGAACGGCATCTGCGGCGGCGCCTGTTTTACCGATGCCGGGCAGTTTTGCGCATCCAGCAGGAACCAGGCATGCAAATCCCGCAAGGACCAGGCACACGCAAAACAGGACGATCCGGACAGGACTCGCCTTTTTGACTGATGCTGCCGGTCTTGCTTCCTTACCTGCCATGTTTCTTGAATTCCTCCATGACCCGTGCATTTTCACTGCGTCCATCGTTCGATTATCATGATTCAGGGTGGGGATTGAAATCTTCCAGCGATTTGTCCCCCTTGTCCGTCAATCGGTATATCCCCATGGAAACCCGCTCGAACCAGCCATAGTAATTATCGGCCAGTATGGCTGTCGTCCTGGCGGCATCCGTTCCCATCAAACGCAGTGCCCTTGTTGAAAGTGCCCCATGCTCCCGGAGGATGTGCGCGATGAAAAGCGCCTGTTCCCTATACGAGGTGAGAATGGTTCTGCGGACGCTCCCTCCCCTGTTCCTGTCCCCCGTGCGGCCATGGAACTCCTTCATAAGGGATTCCCTGCGTTTTTTCGCGGCACTGCGGCTTTGCATCCGGTCGAAAGGGACGGGTGGAATCACTTCCTCCACCCTTGGCGGAATTCCGCCAGCCCTTGCAGAATAATGCACCAGCAGCAATCCGAGTTCAAGACGCCTCAGCAGATGCAGTATGAGTTTCCATCGCTTCCCCTGCAAAGTCCGCAGTTTCGCCGGCACTGCGACATATGCGATGTCTCCGGCACGCTGCCGGTCTACCGCCTGGAGAACCACATCGAAGTTCAGGACTGTCTTCAGCTCCACGATTACAAGCTGCTCTCCATTGAGTGCGGCTATGTCGCATCCCTTCACTTCACCCCGGCATACCCAGCCCGCCGCGGCCAGCCAGTCCCGGACAGGCTCGTACAAGTCGGTTTCCCGCATTTGCATCCCCCGATCAGAATGTGAAATCTCCTAAGACCTCCCCGGCCAGCTTCACATTGCCAACCGCCGCGAAACCGACGGACCCTGACAGGAAAACCCTGCGGGAAACAGCGTGCACGTGGTCGGGAGATACGCTGTCTATGGCTGCAAGCGCTTCATCAACCTGCTGGATTCGTCCGGATATGATGCGGTTTCGTCCCATGGCCATCATGTGCCCGTTCGTGCTGTCCAATCCCATCAGGAAGCTGCCCCGCAGTTGCTGCTTCGCTCTTGCGAATTCTTCCTCCGGCACTGGATTTGTTGCCAGGCGGCGGATTTCCTCGGCCATGCGCTTAAGCACTTCACGGGCTTTTTTTGGCGCGGCGGCCGCGTAAACGGAAAAAAGGCCCCCGTCCTGGTACGATGTCGGAAATGAGTACACGGAATAGACAAGTCCGAGTTCTTCGCGTATCCGCTGGAACAGCCGTGACCCCATCCCCCCGCCAAGAACATTGTTGAGAACCATGATCGGCCAGACATCCTCTTCATCCAAAGTCACCCCGGGAAAAGCCAGGCAGAGGTGCGCCTGTTCCGTTTTTTTTCGCTGTATCGTGAAAGACTGCCTGAATACGGGGCTTTCAGGCAATGCGGAGGCCGATCCGCCGGCTGGCCAGTCTCCGAAGTATCGGGATGCGCAAGCCAGGAGCTGATCGGCATCAATGTCTCCGGCTACGGACAGGACCGAATTCCCGGGCAGGTATCGCTCCCCATGGAACCGTTCAAGCTGTTGTGTCGAAAAGGCGGAAACGCTTTCCCTGGTTCCGAGTATGGGCAAGGCCAGCGGATGTCCGGCCCATGTGTTCTCTGTCAGGATATCGTGGACGAGTTCTTCCGGAAAGTCTTCCACCATCCCGATTTCTTCCAGGATCACCTGTTTTTCAAGAACAAGGTGATCCTTGTTCAGGAGGGGACGGATTGCCATGTCCGCGATGATGTCCATCGCCAGCGGCAAGTCCTCTCCCAGCGTCTTGGTATGAAAGCAGGTGCAGTCTTTCGCAGTGAAAGCATTTATCTGTCCGCCAATCCGGTCGATTTCCCGCGCAATGCCCGCTGCCGTCCGTTGTGCCGTTCCCTTGAAAACCATATGCTCCAGGCAGTGCGACAGGCCTTTGTCCATTTCCTCCTCGTGACGGGACCCCGTGCCGATCCATAAGCCGAGGGCCACCGTCCGCAGATGCGGAAGCGGTTCATGAAGAACCCTCAGGCCGTTGTCCAGGACAAATTCAACAATCATGCCGCTCCAATCCGAAAAAAAAGACGGGTACACCCGTCCGCTTCCATTCTGTCTGTTGGCTAAAATGCTGTCGTGATGTAAAACAGGTGCTTGTTTCCGGCTAAAGTCACATCACGGTGCAGAACATGTCTATTCCTGGATAAACCAGGCATTGTATCTTTTCCCGAAGGAAGTCATCCTCAGTGCCACATCCGCCCGGAGCGTTTGCCTGGCCATCGCCGACCGGTTGGAATGTCAATCTTCAAGCGGTATTGCAACGGGTTCAGCCGTTTTTTCCCATCGGGACACAAAATGAAGAACCCTTCTTTCGTGCACGCACATGTCTTTGTTTTTTGGGCACATCAACATTTGCGCTGGCACAAGCTTACCATACACCATATGTAGTGTCAACGATATTCGTGGCCTGTCAATGAATATCTTTTCATGTGAATTATCAATAAGATTTCAGACGCGCGACCTCCGGCTATCGTTCCAGCAATCCCTGCTCTGCAAGGCTTACAAACCGTTCCCCAGCCACGATGATGTGATCTGCCACCGGGATGGATATGGGCGACAGGGCCGAACGGATGCGGCGAGTCACGTCGAGGTCCGGGCCGGATGCGGCCAGGCTGCCCCCGGGATGATTGTGCGAGAGGATGACGCTGTTGGCCTTGTGCCGCAGGGCTGCCTCCACAATCAGGCGGGGGTAGACCGGCGCTTCATTCAGCGTACCCTCATGGACAAGCGCGGCATGGTTCACGCGATTTTGCGCGTCGAGGCAGATGACGTAGAAGACTTCATAGGGCCTCCCGGAAAACAGCGAAACCGCATATTCACCTGCCAGTGCCGATGTCCCGAGGATTGGCCGTTCTCCCCATCGCTGCTTGAGGTAGCGGCGCGTGAGCGGGCCGGCCATGGTCAGGAGGATGGCGGTTGCCATCGACAGGCCGCATCGACGCTCAATGTCCCGCGGGTCTGACTCGAACAGTCCGGCGAGTGAGCCGTATTCCGCAAGCATGGCGTGGGCAACCGGATTCGTGTCGCGCTTGGGCATGCAGTAGAACAAAAGCAGCTCCAGCACCTCATGGTCATTGAATGCGTCCATCCCCTCCGACAAGTACCGGTCCCGGACCCGCTGGCGATGGCCCGCGTGCAGCCGGTTGTCCTCAAACGGTTCGGACATCGGCAGGATCAAGAGTCCATTCGAATTCATGTTCAACCTCCAAAACGGATTTCATTCGCTTGCATTCATATCCGTCAGGCCGGATTCCATTCGTCTGCATCCATATTTTCCGAAACGGATCTTCGATGCTTTCATTCATATCCGTCAGACCGGACTCTATTCGTTTGCATTCATATCCGTCTGACTCGTATTTCCTCCATTCTGGCATAAAAAAACAGGCATATGGATAAGCTGCCAGCCTACCACGCCTGTTTTTATTTTCTTTGTCAGCGAATGAATGCAGCCAGAAGGGCAATTGCCCCCTTCACATCAGAGAGGGAAACCATCTCGGAAGGGCTGTGAATGAATCTTGTCGGGATGGAGACCGCCCCGGTGGGGATGCCGCCTGCCGTAAGGTGTATGCTTCCGGCATCGGTCCCGCCGGCTGTCAGCACTTCATACTGGACGGGGATTTCCGCTTCTTCCGCACCGACACGCAGTCGTTCCACCACGTCGGGATGGCAGATGATGCTGCTGTCCTTGATTTTTATCGTGGGTCCCCTGCCAAGGGAAACCGCCATGTGATGGCTTTCCGGCATGTCGCCGGTATCGGTGACATCCACAGCCAGGGCCATGTCGGGCATGATGCCCCAGGCGGCGGTCCGCGCACCGCGCAAGCCCACTTCCTCCTGTACGGTGAACACATAGTAAATCTCGTTTTGCGTTTCCGTGAGGGTTCTCGCCAGCGCGGCGAGCACGGCGCATCCCACCCTGTCGTCCATCGCCTTGGAAATGAGCCGCCCGTTTGTTTCCACGGTATCTCCGCAGAAA
>CAZFWQ010000019.1:0-7329 GCA_964522755.1 uncultured Oscillospiraceae bacterium
CAACTGCTCATCAGTCATGACAGAGGCTGGTATGATCCTGCAAAACCTCACGGCGGGGCGGCGGAACCCTTCACATACATCGTCGATGCATTCCTGCCAAAACTTCGGATGGCCGGTCTTGATGACGCCACAATCCGAAAGCTGATGAGGGACAACCCATTCAATGCGTTCGCACGGGTTGTCGGCACCTGACGGCTGCCATCACATCCATGCCTGGATTGCAGCCGCCTGATGGCTGCCTTGACTGCGTTCGCACGAACTAAGGGCTCGTGACGGCTGCCTTTTCCATGAATGGCATGTCGTTGCCGAACATCATGTAGTACTGAAGCTTTCTGTACTGCGAAAGCAGTTCCTGATTTTCGGGGGACAGCGCCGTGACATAATCGCCGTCTTGTTTGTAGTAATAATGGGTTATTACGGGAAGCGATTTTTCCAGCTGTGTCAGAAACTCAAAGTATGCGGGTGGCGCCATCCCCATGTACTTCATCAATTCCACCGACAGGAAGCATGTGCTGATTTCAGGGGTGTTCCCCGACGGAACAATCACTCCGCCGCTTTTCAGCAGTTCCTGCGCCGCCTTGTTGCTCCAAATGAAAAACGGCGTTTCATAATGATTCAAAAATGTCTGAACATCCTTGTCCTGCCCGATATTGTAGCCCAATGCCCTGTATCCCTCATAGTCATTGTTCAGCAATGGCAGGTGATCGCCGAAAAACACCAGTACAAAGGGTTCATCATCCTTTTCCAGCTCCGAGGCAAGATACCCCAGGGCCTGGTCCGTCTTGCGCAGGCCGTACAGATAGCCGTTGATCATTTCATAAACCGCGTCAGTCATTCCCGCCGGCCTTTCAAGTATCCTTTCTTCATATGCGGGTTGATTGTAGGGTCCGTGATTTTCTATGGTGACGGTAAAATTGAAGTACGGCACTTCGGGATTCTTTTCATAGTGCCGATGGTAATCCTCCAGGATGAATTCCATCGCATCCTGATCCGTCACATATCCCCGCCTGGCATCATAACTTGACGCCTCCATGTCTTTTCTAAAGTATATGTTGTCGAAGCCAAAGAAACGATAGACATTCTGACGATTATAGAACCATGCGTATCCCGGATGAAAAGCCGTGGTCGAATATCCGTTTCCCGAGAAAAACCGCGCAAGCGAATACTGGGCGTTCCTGATGTGCGTCTTGTACGGCGTTATGCCGTTTGGGAGCAGGGTTGTGGAATGACCGGCAAGGAAACTGAATTCAGTACTGCCTGTCCCGCCGCCGAAGACCGATGTGACAATTTCCCCATGGTATGCATTCGATATGATTTCGTGATAATTCATGAGCGGATCCGCGCCTGCACTGAAACGAACATTCGGGATCCTGTCAAAATCCATGAACGCCTCGCCCATGATCGCGATCACATTGGGCTTTTTTTGATTTGCCGCAACATTCCCTGTTTCATACTTCTCCAGGAGCTTCCTGGCTTCATTCACGGAATACCCGTCGGGCTTCGTCATCTTGAAGGTTTCAAAACTGACCAGGAAGGAGTATATGAATCCACGGGAACGATATATGTCTGTCGTTGAATATTTGGTGCCATAAACGGGATAATTCTCGAACCTTTTCACATCCTTGTAGAATATTGCGAACAATATGGAAAAAGACACGATGCACAGCAATGCACCGGCCATCCTGCTTTTTACCTTCATCCTCGGCGACTTCAGAAAAACAATGAGGACGGCGGCGGCTATGAAAAACAAAACGATCATGGCCGCAAGATAAATACTGACGCGAAAATCCAAAGGATTGATGATTTTGACGGCTTCACCTCCAAGGATGAAGTCTGACGGCATCAAGGCATCGCCGCGCAAGTCCATTTTGAATCTGTTCGCAAGCCCTATTGAAATGAAAACACCGCCCCCAAACAAAAATGCGCACCATATCCGTGAAGTGGCAAAGAAAATAAACACCATGAGGAATGCCAGGGGCAAGGCATTGAGCAGGAACAAGGACGGCCTGAGCAGAAAACGCACTACGGTCTGCAGGCTCATGACATCGCCGAGCATCAGCCCGGCGATGGACAACGCGGCGGAGAAAATGACGACGGTGAGGATTGAAATCTTAAGCGGCATGTGCATTCTCATGAAACAGCCTCTCCGGCATGCAAAAATTTGAACTGGGCCATGAAAAGCTGCCAGTATGCCCCTTGGGACTGCATCAGCTCATCATGCGTGCCGCATTCGCTGATGTCGCCGTTTTCAATGACCATGATGCGGTCCGCGCTTTGGATGGTGGACAGCCGGTGGGCGATGACGAATGAGGTCCGTCCTTTCAGGAGCTTCTTGATGCCCTCCTGCACCAGCTTTTCCGTATGGGTGTCTATGCTGGCGGTGGCTTCGTCCAGAATCAGGATGCGGGGGTTTGCAAGCAAGGCCCTGGCAAACGCGATAAGCTGGCGCTGTCCGCCCGAAAGGCGCGCACCGCGTTCGTTCACATCGGTATCGTATCCTTTTTCGAATTTCAGTATGAATTCATGGGCCTGGACGGTGGCCGCCGCAGACTCGATTTCCTCATCCGTCGCATCCAGGCGTCCATATCGGATATTGTCGCGGATGGTTCCGGAAAACAGGAAGCTGTCCTGCATCATGATGCCCATCTGGCTGCGAAGGCTTTCAATGCTCACTTTCGTCACATCGTGGCCATCAATGGACACTTCCCCGGACTGTGTTTCATAAAACCGGCTGATGAGGTTGACAATCGTGGTTTTTCCCACCCCCGTGGGTCCGACGAGTGCGATGGTTTCCCCGGCACGGACCTGGAAGCTGACATCCTTCAGTACGGGTTTCGCTGTTTCATATCCAAACGTGACGTGTTTGAATGAAACATTCCCCTGAATGGGCGGCAATTCGGCACAACCTTCGCGGTCCGCGATATCCGGGCGGATGTCGAGAATCTCGAAAATACGTTCGGCACCCGTGATATTGGTGACAAGCTGGTTGTAAAAATTGCTGAGGTTCATCACCGGCTGCCAGAACATGCCGATGTATCCGGAAAACACAACAAGCAGGCCCACGGTGATGGTGCCGGTGTTGATGAGCGCCAGTCCGTATGAAAACACGACGATGGTACCCACGCCCCAGGACATTTCAACGGAAGGCCAGAAGAAATCCGCGAATTTGACGGCGGATATGAATGCTTTGCGCCAATCGGTGACCAATGTCCAGAATGTCTTGCTGGTCTCCTTTTCGGCGGCGAAAGACTGGACAACCCGTATGCCCGAAAAATCCTCGTGCGTGAAGGCATTCATGTTGGAAGCCTTCTTGCGGAAGAGCTGCCACCCCTTGTGGGAGGCCCGGCTTATGAGCACCATCACCAGCATCATGAATGGCAGGGTCACCAGCGAGACCAAAGCCAGGCGCCAATTCATCAGGAGCATGATGGCGATGACGGCGATGACCTTCACGACTTCGGGAATGAGGCTGGTGACGCTGTTGGTGAACAGGTCGTTGAGCGAGTTCACATCTCCGATGATGCGCGCGAGCACCTTGCCCACCGGCCGGCTGTCAAAAAACGAAAAGGATAGTTTCTGGATGTGCGCATACAGCTGCTGGCGAATCGTGAGGAGGATGTCGTTGGAAACCCCGGCCATCTTGATCATGCGGAAACGGGCGCAGTACATGGACCCTAGGTTCAGGGCGATCATCACCCCGCCTATCATCAGGATGCCCGGGCCATCGCCGTTCTCGATATATTCGTCGATGCCGAGTTTCAAAAAATACGGGTTGAACAGTTCGACGGCCATGGCGACGCCCATCAGGAACAATGTCTGGACAACCATCCGCACATGGGGTTTCAGGTAGGCAAACAGGCGAAGGATGGTGGTTGAGTTGATTTTGTCCTTCATGACTTCGTCTTCGCGGAAATTGTTGATGGGCATCAGCTCACCTCCTCTTCATGGATATCCAGCAGCCCCTGGAATTGCAGCACGTAAGTGTCGTAGTAATATCCCCTCTGCTCCAGCAGTTCCTGGTGGGATCCGCGCTCAATGACGGCACCGTGGTCCAGGATGATGATTTCATCCGCGTTTTTCACTGCCGACACGCGGTGCGCAATGATGAATTTCGTCACGCCGGCCCTGGTATCGAGTGCCTGCTGGATTTGGTGCTCCGTTTCCATGTCGAGGGCCGAAGTGGCATCGTCGAACACGAGGACCCTGCTGTCCCGGGCCAAAGCCCGCGCCATGGAAATGCGCTGCTTCTGTCCGCCGGAAAGGCCAATCCCGCGCTCCCCGACAACGGTCTTGTACCCGTCGGAAAGCTTCATGACAAACTCATGCACGTGGGCATCCTTCGAGGCGCTGACCAGGCTTTCCATGGGAATTTCCGGGCTGCCGAAACGGATGTTTTCCTCAATGGTATCTGAAAACAGGAACACATCCTGCATCACGACCGATACGTTTTTCCGCAGGGGCTCCAGTTCCTGATCGCGCACATCCACCCCGTCCATGAGTATGCGGCCCGACGTGCAGTCGTAATACCGCCCGATCAAGTTGATGAGCGAACTCTTTCCGGCACCGGTCGCGCCCATGATGGCCACCGTGCTGCCGGGTTTCGCGTCCAGGCAGACATCGTCGAGGATAGTCATGCCGTTGGCCACGAGGGAAACATGGTCGAATACGACGTGGCCTTCCCGCTTTGCGGGTTCCACAGGGCTTTCAGGATTCTTGACGTCCGGCACTTCATCGAACAGGACATCGATTTTCTTCAGGGAGGCCATGCACTGCGACAATATGTTGATAAGCCAGCCAATCATGCGCATGGGCCAGATCAGCATGTATATGTAGTTGACATAAGCCACAAGGGTTCCGATGGAAAGCTCCTTGCCGATGACAAGGTACCCGCCCACACTGGTAATCATCACAACGATGAAGTTGGACAGGAACTCAATCCGCGGTTGATGGCGCGACCATACCTTTGCCTGGTTCACATTGAGGCGGTAGTTTTCCTTGTTCATCTTCAGGAATTTCTCTATCTCGTGGTTTTCGCGGCCAAATGCCTTCACCAGACGCACTCCGGCCAGATTCTCCTGCGCCGTGGTATTCATGGCCGCCCGCTGATCGCTGATTTCCTCATAGGTCTTGCCGACCTGCTTCCGGAGCTGCACGGCCACAAAGGCGATGATTGGCAGGATGCACAGGCTCAGGATCGCCAGTTTCCAGTTCAGGGTAAACAGCACCACGGATGCGATGACAAAGTACAGTGCCTGCTCAATGAACAGCATTGCCCCGTAGCAGATGGCGTTCATCACATTTTCCGCGTCGTCCTTCACGCGGGACATCAGCTCCCCCGTGTTGTTCTTGTCGAAAAAAGAGAAGGAAAGCGTCTGGATGTGGTCAAACAGCTTCTTGCGGAGCTGGATGATGATTTTGGTGCTTGAGAGGTCAAACAGGATTTCCTTTGTGTACCCGAAGACGGCACGCCCCAGCGTGATGCCGACCAGCGCGATCAGGATGCCCTTGAAAGGCGCCGTGTTCCTGGCGATGATGACTTCATCGATGAGGCGCTGCATCATTTTCGGATTGAACATATCCAGGGCGATACCCGCGAGCATGACAATGAATGCGACTACATAGTAGCCGGTGCATTTCTTCATGAATGATATGAGGACTTTCATTTTTCACTCCCATTTGTTCATATGGACTTTTACATCTTCCAATTGGTTTTTTCCTTGTCCCAATTGGCTTTACGCATTCACTCCCATTTGTCCCAATGGACTCTTGCCTCGTCGTACCGGTCATTTACCGCGCGTTCCTCCGCGCCATGCCCAATGACCACCAAGCCGACCGGGATGATGTTGTCCGGCAGGGACAGGAAGGACCGCATTGCATCCGTTAGCCGTTCGATAGGGTGCAGTCCGCACCATACGGTGCCCAGCCCCATGCTTCTCGCTGCGACAAGCATGTTTTCAATGGCCGCGGAGCAGTCTTCCACAAGGAAGCCCACGGTCTCCTGCCGTTCGACATCCCCGCAGACAACAATGCATGAACCTGCCTGCGGAGCCATTTTCGCGTATGGATGGATCTCTGCGATGCGCTGAATCAGCTCGGGGTTCCGAATGACCATATAATGACAGGGCTGGCGGTTGCTGGCCGAAGGCGCATGAGCACCCGCCTTGATGACCTGGCGGATTTCACCGTCTGTGACCGGCTCACCCGTATATCGGCGAATGCTCCTGCGAGTCAGGATGGCTTCCATTGCATCCATGATGGTTCCTTCCTTTCATGCATCCGAGGTCCATGGACAAAAACAGGCCGGCAACTGCGGCAATAAGCATCACCCATGCCGACAAACCACATTGTATCATGATTTTTCAGACTCATGCCATAGCGCGTTCATACCTATTTGTTTGCTGCGTGCGAGCGCAATAACCAAGTTGTCATGCAAATACGGCAATACCGTGTCTGCATCCATATTAAAGCTCAAATGCAAAAAACCGCATATAATGGAACCGATTGAATGTTGTTCTCAAAACCGAAGTTTTTCGCCGATATCCGGATGGAGTATGAGGGTTGATATTTTTGGACGAAAAGGTTCAGGCTTTTAGCCTTTGTCCGCGTGCCTGATTTCACTTCTACCGGAACGATGTCATTGCCTTTTTGAAGAACAAAATCCAGTTCCGCGGCATTGCCACTTGTCCAGTAAAACAACCCGTATCCTTTTGCCATAAAGCTTTGCGCAACATAATTCTCCGCAATCGCTCCGGCAAATGTGTTTTCCACTTCCGACCCCGAGAGAATCGCCTGCCGGGACATGCCGGATTTCATGACAAGCAGCCCGACATCACCCATGTACAACTTGAAACTGGAAAGGTCCCCGTAAACCGAAATCGGCATGAACCCATGCTCAATCTTCCAACACTTCAAAACGACCCCCGCGAAATCCAGCCAATCGATGGCACTCCCGAAAATGTTTGCCGTTCCGCCTTTTTGAGCTAGTTTGTATTGGAATTTCTTATTGTCTTTGGCCAACTGGTTCGGAATGGACTGATATGCAGCCCTTATCTTCACACTGTCCGCATTGGATGCATACTTCGCCATGTCGGCAATATAGTCGTTGATGATTTTGTTTTGAACATCCGGCACAGTCAGCAAGCTTCCGGTCTCCAAAAATTCAATGATGCTTTTCGGCATTCCGCCTATAATCAAATACAACCTGTATAAATCCATCGCTTCAAGGTGCAGTGCGCCGGGCATGGGTACATTTCCCCCAAAACACTTTTTGATTTCTTCACAGAGAAGCTCTTTTCCATTCGCCCACAGGAACTCCTCGAAATCAAAGGG
>CAZFWQ010000019.1:7339-21363 GCA_964522755.1 uncultured Oscillospiraceae bacterium
TGGATACAGATTTTCACATTGGACTTTACCTACAGGGAAAGAGTATTGTTCACGGTGGATGGCAACACCCAAAAGACTTCCCGCACAGGCCACATGATACTCGGGCGTCTGCTCGTGAAAATACTTCAGCGAAGTCAACGCCCTTTCGCAGGACTGCACTTCATCCAATATGACGAGGGTATCTCCGGGAATGATTTGAATTCCGGTGCTGACCTCCAGGTAACGCATGATTCTTTTGGGATTGATGTCATCACCAAAATAGTCACGAACCGCCTGATTGGTTTCCAGATTGACGTAGGCAACGTTCTTGTAGTTTGATTTCCCGAATGCAAGAAGGGCATGTGTTTTCCCAACCTGCCTGGCCCCGTACAAAAGCAGTGGCATTCTGTTTCTTTTGTTGTTTTTCCATTCAATCAGCTTTGCCGTGATTTTCCGCTTCATTCCGTCCACCTCGAAAGAAGCATATATCAATTTGTGTAATTATGCAATATTGTTCATTAATTTTTGATTTATTATCACTTAAAGTTCATTATCTCACTTCCCTTTCATGCAGTCAGTTCGCATTTTCATATGATGCGTTTTCACACAAGATGATTTCCGCATTGATGTCAATGATATTGCCACAGGTCTTGACACGCCTGATTCATGCGTCTCATCGCGCGAATCATCAAACTGTTGCCGATATATACATATTTCCGGCCGAATTATGCATTCTTCAATGTCTGCCGATGCAGTATCATATATGAAGGTGTTTCAAGCGGCAACACCCTTTCGAAGGATATGACCGCCTCACCTTCAATGAGTCGACAGGGAGGATTGTCAAATGGCCATTTTAACGCCAAACGATGGAGTTCACGGAATGGTTCCACGGGAAATGATGGGCAAAGCGGAAGCCAAGCTTCGCGATTTTTACGCGCTGAAGCCGGGTGCGCCCATTTATCAGAAGGAATTCGGTTTTTACAGCATGGACAGATGGAAGAAGGAAGGGCATATCACGGAAGATACCGACCTGAAACAGCTATTCCAATTCGATGAATCCGGCAGCATGTCGCTTGGTGCCCTTGGATGGTGCGAAGCGGCTTTCAACCCTGTATTTGAAGAAAAGCTGATCGAGGACAGGGGCGAGCATGAAGTGATCCAGGACTATGCCGGAAGGCATGTCCTCTATTTCAAGGGTCGGCGCAATGGTTTCATGCCGGAATATCTAGACCATCCCGTGAAGGACATGAAAACCTGGGAGGAAATCTGCAAATGGCGTTTGAATCCGAAGGATGCCGCGCGGATGCAGGGCATGGATGAAAAAATGGCCGACGCGGTGAAAGCGGCAGCCAGCGGAAAAGTAATCATCCAGAACGTCATCGGCGGTTATATGTATCTGCGGAGCCTTATCGGCCCGGTAGAACTCCTTTATAAGTTCTATGACGAGCCGGAACTGATTCATGCCTGCATGCAGGCTTGGCTGGATCTGGCCGATACCGTGACGGCCGTCCATCAGAAATATGTGACGCTGGATGAATTCTTCATCGGCGAGGATATCTGCTACAACCATGGTCCCCTGATTTCACCCGACATGATCAAGGAGTTCATTTTCCCGTATTATCAGCAGCTGCTGACCAACATCAAATCGCGTCAGATCGACAAATCCCGGCACCTGTTCTTCCAATTGGATACGGATGGCTTCTCCGATCCGGTCATTCCGTTTTACAAGAGTCTTGGAATGGATTACCTGAGCCCGTTTGAAGTGGCCTCCCATTGCGACGTCGTCAGAACCGGGATGGAATACCCCGACCTCCTCATTAGCGGTGGATTTGACAAGCGCATCATGGCGGAAGGCAAGGACGCCATCGACAGGGAAATCGAAAGAATCATGCCCGCCATGAGAAAGCGCGGAGGCTATCTTCCCACGTGCGATCATGGCGTGCCGGAAGAAGTCAGTTTCGAGAACTACATGCATTTCAGAAAAAGAATGCTGGAATACTCGAAATAAAGGGTTGGTTTGGGAGTTTACAAAGGCAGGCCGGGAATGACAGGTTCCCGACCTGCCTTCTATTTCACCATCAATATGCGACAAGCTGCCGTCATCACCCCTGCTCCGGGAAAAACCGTTTTCGATAGGCGCTGGGACTCACTCCCTCTTGTTTGTGAAACAAGCGCGAGAAGTAGTACGGATTCTCAATCCCCACGCGCAGTGCAATGTCGGCAAGTGAGTGGGCTTCATCCTCCATGAGGACTTTCGCGCGTTTCATTCGCTGCCGGATGATGTATTGGGTGGGCGCCATGCCGGTTTCCCGCTCAAAACGCTTCCGAAAGGTTTCCACACTCAGGTTGGATATCGCTGCAAGCTCATGCATGGAAAGCAGCTCTGAAAAATCGGATTGTCCGATGTATTCCGTTGCCTTTCGGATTTCAATGGACAATGGCAAGCCTCCTGATGCATTCGCGAAGAGAAGATGTGCCAGGAAGCGCCATAAATACCCATTGGCCAGGTAATTGTAGCCTAATGGTTTCTCCTGCAGCAGCATCGGAATCTTTACCGCACTGTACAGCTGGTCATGGGAGTATTTTCCGAGATGGAGGTCCTTCCCCTCCAGAATTCCTTCCAATGCCGTCGTTGCATTGTCTCCCGATATCTCCAGCCATGTCAGGAACGGGGCATCGATGGCCTCTGCCTGCATAGCCAGGCCGGGCCGAAGCATATACCCGGTTCCAGCCGGAACGCGCCATGATTTGTTCCCGGCGCTGAAAACCATTTCTCCATCCAATACCGCTCCCCACTCCCAATGATGCTGCCTGTCCGGATCATAGGAAAAACCTCGGGGAAACCTCCTGGATCCGGCCTTGCTGACATACAAGCCGGACAGCATTTCGGGTTGCGTGGGCTGGTTGACTCCGCCCACCCCATTGTTCTCCCGTATGATATCAGATTCGAGAATTCCCAGATTGTGCATATGAATGCCCGCTTTCTGCATGGGACATGGCCGTTGGATTCTCTACAATATGAGTATACCGCACGGGAATATGAGTGAAAAGCATTCATTGCAAAGCAGGGTGAGCAAAGCAGATTGTGCTGAACAGATTGTGCAATGCAGATTGTGAAATGCCGATGCTGTGGAATCACTTAGAGTTTTCCATAATCAGTGTATCTGGAGTGCTCATTCTTCACACGCTGCAGCAAATCCAACCCACGCACGAAACAATGAAACATTGAGAATGGAGGGACAATCCCATGCCGAATGCAGTCAGAATCGCAGTCATCGGGGCCGGAGGCAGTTTCGTGGCCGGATTGGTTCATGACTTGTGCCTTGCCAAAAGCCTGGCCGGTTCAACGCTCGTTTTCATGGACATCAACCCGGAGCGATTGGACAGCGCAACCAGGGTATGCAGACGCCTTGTAGCGGAGATGGATGCAGATCTGAAAATTGAGCAAACCGAAGACCGTAAGACCGCATTGATCGGTGCGGACTTTGTAGTGACCATCGCGCTCATCGACGGTCCCCGGAGGCTGTCGGAAGGCTGGAAAATCGCGGAAAAGCATGGCATCCACTGGAGCGGCAGCTTCCACATCCTTTATGACGAGCCGTTCTGGCTGAATTTTTATCAACTTCGGCTGTTTGAGTCCATCACCGAGGATATGATTGACCTGTGCCCGAACGCAACGCACCTGCTTGTCTCCAACCCAGTCATCACCGCGACGACGCACTTGTCCCGAAAATATCCGAAAATCCGCATGGTGGGCCTGTGTCACGGCTTCCAGGAAGTCAACCGCATTGCGGAAGTCCTAAAACTCGATGTCTCGAAGCTGCAGTACCGGATTCCCGGTGTGAATCACTTTGTCTGGGTGAACCAGCTGTTCTGCGAAGGTCAGGACGTATTCCCCCTGATAGACCGCTGGCTGGCTTCCGGTGAAGCGGAAGAATACTGGAAAGCCACCCCGGAAGGAATTCTCGGGAAAAAGAAAATGGACCTGTACAGGAAATATGGCGTCATTCCGGTTGGAGACTCGGCTTCCATCACGGGCGCGTCCTGGCCCTGGGAGTATCACACGAGCAAGGAAGTGGAGGCCGCATGGGGTGCGGACTGCCGGACCTGGTGGTGGAAGTACGTCGAAGGCATCACCGGCATGGCGGATAAATTGAAACGGATAGCCGACAACACCACCGCTTCCGTCAACACCCTGTATGGCATGAAAGAGGACTTGCCTACCGGCGAGACGATGGTTCCGGTGATGGAAGGCCTTGCCGGAGATGTGCCGCAGACGGTTGTCGTCAATGTCCTGAACGATGGCAAATGGGTGGAAGGCCTTCCGGAAGATTTTGAAGTGGAAGTCCATGCATTCATTTCATCCGCCGGAATCAGTCCCTTGAAGACAAAGCCCCTGCCACGCGCAATCATCAGCCATATCATCAGGGACCGCGTGGCTCCCGTGGAAATGGAATTGGCCGCACATGAATCGGGGAGCATGGACCTGCTGAAACAACTGGTGATGATGGACAGGTCCATCCGCTCCGAGAAACAGGCGGAAGCCCTGATAGAGGAGATTTTCGCATTGCCGTATCATCAGGAACTGAGGGATTGGTATCGGTAATGGTGCCGTGACCGCCATTGAACCAGACAAGACGGAGCATTGTACCATGTCTGCCATTGAACCAGGCACATCGGATTTTGTCTCAGCACCCCCCATGGAAGGAGCATCCCATGAAAAAAGCACGCACAATGGTTCTCTACTGCGGGGAAGCCGTTTATCCGAAAGATTGGCTGACCCGTCGCATGCAGGACATTTCATCCGGATTGGCCGAACTCCCGTTGGAAATTGTTTATTCGGACACGGTCCTGGATGAATCGGATGCGCGCCGAATCGCATCTGCCGGCTGTATCAACGGGCTGGACCTGATCCTCTGCGTTTTCGTATCCTGGCACATCACAGGCAACGTTATGCAGATCCTGCGCGAGTATCCGAATGCGCCCGTCCTCGTTGTCTCCGCTTCCGGGGAAACGGATGCGGGCGGAAAACTCCATTCACCTGCCGGACCGGCCGGCATCACCGCCCTGCTGCCTCATTTGCGCGACCTGGGCGTGGCGCACAAGGCCATCTGGCAAAAGCCGGGTTCTCCCTTTCCATATGAAGGCATCGCCGCATTCGCCAATGTTGCCCGCACGCGCCAGGAACTCCGGCACAGCCGCATCGGCCTCATCGGATATGCCGACATGGGCCTGTACAGCTGTACGTATGATAGATCCGCCGTGTCAAGGCTTCTAGGCATAGACGTGGAGGATCACTTCAGTTATGAGATCGGGCAGATGATGGAGGCGGTTTCGGCTGACCGCCTGGCTGAAACGGTTGCCTGGATCCGGAAATCGGTTTCCTTTGAAAACGTTGTTTCAAACCAGACGCTGGAGAAAGCAGCCCGCCTGTACTGCGCCCTGAAAGACAAAGCCACGACCCGGGAACTGGCGGGTATTTCCATCAAATGTGTGCAGGGCGTCACGAAGTACATGGGCATCAACCCCTGCATGGCCCAATCCCTGCTTGCCACGGCAGACCTGTCCGTCATCTGTGAATGTGATGCATACGGTTTGATAACGAACGTCATGCTCAGCCAATTGTCCGGCCAGCCTTCCACTTTTCTCGAGCATTATGAATTCTTTGAGGATGAAATCCTGATCGGGACCTGCGGGTTCTTGCCATTTGGCTTATCCGATGGAAAAATCGTTGCCCGGAGCACGAACCTTGGCGACTTCTTCGTGGGTCTTGGCAATACCTCAAAGGTTCGACCTGGAGAAATGACCTATGCCAGGCTTTTCTGGCAGGATACCGGATTCTCGATGTTCATCGGCAAGGGAACGGCCCGCCCACCCATGAAATGGATAGAACTGGGTTGGGAAGAACCTTCTCCGGATTTCCCGAGTGTTCTGCTGAAACTGGATATCCCCGTGTCGGAATATGTCGACAAGGTGCCCGGCCAGCACATCATCCTGGTGCATGGAGACTGGATTGAACAGTTGTCGGAGTTGTGCCGCCTGATGAATATCAGGGTGGTTCGCTGAACAATGTGTGTCATCCCTACCGCCGTATGCTCAGGCATTTCGCTTGGGAAATCTGCTTTGCCGACATCGCATGGGAATAGAGGAGGCCTCAATGAATATGCTCAGCAGGCGTGTGCTTTCAAGACAAGCCATGGAATCTATCCATAACAAGGCACTGGATATTCTAGAACAGGTCGGCATGCGCATCATGTATGAAGGTTACTTTCCCGCCTTGCAGGCAAAGGGCGCTTCGGTCGATTTGGAAAGCCATGTCGTCAAATTCCCGCGCAGTTTCGTCGAAGCGACGATACTTGGTGTGAAAACACAAATTCAAAACGGAGCCACCATTGAATTTCTGGACCCCTTGACAAACAAGGTGCGTGAACCTGAAGAAAACGACCTCATCCGCTTGATTGCGCTGGGAGAAAGCATCCCCGAAGTCAAATATGTCGGCAACCCGGTTTGTTATCTCCGGGACAGTTCCGGCAACAAGATCCCGGGGCCGGTTCAAAGAATTAAAACCGCCGCTGTCGTGGCGAAATACACGACGAAGTACGGATCCAATGAAGTCTGGAACGAGAAGGAACTCGACCTGCTCATCGAACTGGGCACCATTGTCAAAGGCGGCAGGGAACAGTTCTTCAAAAATCCCTGTTTCGTCACGGCGAAGGAAACCATCGCGCCGCTCCTGTTTCCCAGGGAAGACGGACGCATCCTGTACATGCTGGCAGAGAAGAACCTGCCATGCACCATCATCCCCATGCCCTTGAGCGGCGCCTCCTCTCCCGTGACCATTCCCGCCAACATCGCGATGACGCTCGCCGAAGTCCTGGGTGCCATGACCTGCCTCCGGGCCTCTTTCCCGAAGGCGATGGTCGGCGGCGGCGTGCTCAGCGGCGTGATGGACATGCGGCGGGGCGTCGCTTCATTCGCGGCACCCGAGACATTGCTGCAGGACTTGGGCGCAGCCAATATCTTCGCCGATTTATACGGTCAGAATTTTGCCATCGGAACGGGCTATATCGACGCCGTGCTGCCCGGCGCGCAATCGGCCGTTGAAATTCTTGCAAGGATCGCGGCGTCTCACAGCATTGGCCATTGTTACTATCCGGTTGGCCTGCTGTTCGGCGGGAAGCGCTGGTCTCCTGTCCAGGCCTATATCGGGCTTGAAATGGCGAAATACGTTCACCGCTGCGGGATGGAGATCACGGTAAACGATGAGGATATCCCGATGGATGTCATCAAGGCGGCAGGCATCAGCGGGACTTTCCTCGACACGGACCACACCCTTGAAAATTTCAGGCAGAACATTTGGATGACGGACCTGATGGAACGTTCTCTGATTGAGAAGGACACAGACGTCATGATAGACAATGCAACGCAGAAATGGACTGAATTTCTCAAAAAAGAAATCCGGCCCGCCGTCAGTGATGAGCAGCTAAAGGAAATCGACAAATGGGAAAAGAAAGCCATTGAGATTTTGATGAAATAGCGATTGGCTTTCCGATAATCATTCCGGGCCAAATGACAGTGCAAAAAAAGCCTTTGAGATTTTGATGAAATAACAGCTTGCGTTCCGGTTATGATTCCGTCCAAACAAAAGGACAACAGAAAATAAAAGGAGGAAATCAGCCATGACAGGTGAAACAATCAGATTCAAGAGGTTTTTGCCGGATGGAGAAAACAGTGTCATCGTGGCGGTGGACCACGGCGAGTTCTTTGGCCCGTTGGATGGCATGAACAACATACCGGAGCTGGTCGAAAAACTGAAGGAAGCCGATGGCATCCTCATGGCACCCGGCATGGTCAGGCACTGTCTGAGGACATTCTCCGGCAAAGCCGCACCCACACTGGTGGTCAGGCTGAATTGGTCGGCTTCCTATGCGTTCCAGTGGGAATACAACGATGGCATCACCGTTCCAGTCATTTCACCGGAGGAAGCCTTGTCCATGGGCGCCGACATCGGCCTTGCCTCATGCCTGCTCAAGACGAAAGACGAATCCACCGACGCCCTGAATGTGAAGCAGTTTGCCAAGCTCCTTGCCGCCAAACGACATGCGGGCCTGCCGCTGGTCGGCGAATACTACCCCGTTCACGCAGAGAAGCTGACAAGGGATGAACTGCACAACCAGGTGGCCATCGCCTGCCGCGTCATGGCGGAAATGGGCGCGGATGCCGTCAAGACCTTTTACACCGGAAAAAGATTCATCGAAATTTCGAAAGACATTCCAATTCCCGTGCTGGTCCTCGGCGCGGACAAGATGGAAAATGAGCTCGATGCCTTGCAGCTTGCCTACAACGCTGTCAATGACGGTGCGAGAGGCGTGTTCTTCGGCAGAAATGTCACACAGGCAAAGGACCCCTCCCAGTTCCTGAAGGCGCTGAAACAATGTGTCAAGAAGGGCGTGGAGCCGACGAAAGCCGCAAAAGAGGCGGGGCTGTGACGCAGAAAGATGACAACGGATGGAACTGCTTTATAAGCCTGATTGGGAACAGGCAAAAGAACGCTTTCTCGCATGGTGGGATGGAGAAATCATCGGGCGCTGCGCGATAGCTGTCACAGCGCCAAGAAGCAGTTCTTCAACAGCGGGGGTTCCTGATTTCCCAAGTAAAATTGAGGATCGGTGGACCGATTTTCCTTTTCTTCGTGCTGTCAACGAATATCGCATGAGCCGTACATTTTATGGAGGAGAAGCCCTGCCAGTATGGAATGCCGGTTATCCGGGCTGGGATATGATCCAGACGTACATGGGAACTCCTATTCACCTGGGTGAAGAGACCGGATGGCACAACACGATATTGGCTGAAGGGGAACTTACCGACCATGACTGCAAAAAACTGACCGTCGAGCCTGACAATGCATGGTGGCGTTTTTCAAGAAAACTTCATGGGTTTGCCTTGGATGAAGCAAAAGGAAAATCCCTTCCCGGGTTGCAGGATCTCGGATCCAGCGGTGACACGCTCGCAGCCATGCGCGGGTCCGAACGACTTCTTGCAGACCTGTTTGATTGTCCTGAGTACGTCAGGGAATTTGACCGGTATCTCATGCAAAAATGGACCGAAGTCTATGAGGAGCTGTATCGCATTGTCAAGGAAGGTTCTGAAGGCTCCACATCCTGGATGAATCTGTGGAGTCCCGGACGGTTTTATCCCATACAGAATGATTTTTCATATATGATTTCGCCAAAGATGTTCAGCGACATATTCCTTCGGACCATTGAACTGCAAACAGATTTCCTCGACAAAACCCTATATCATGTGGACGGAATAGGTGCCTTTGCCCATGTTGATGCATTATGTGAACTTCCAAGGCTTCAGGCTCTGCAAATATTGCCGGGCGCCGGAAAACCAAGTCCGCTCTATTATATGGATGTATTGAAAAAGGTGCAGGGAAAAGGGAAAAACTTGCATATTACAATCGCCGCAGATGAAGTAGAGGCCGCATTAAGTGCCCTTTCTTCCAAGGGACTCTTTATCAATACTTGCTGCAATACTGAAGAAGAGGCAAAATATCTGCTGAAAATGGCAGAAAAATGGTCTAAGGCATGACCTGGGTTTACATTTTCCACAGGCCTTGATTAATATTTTCCATATTCCAGAATCGTATCAAAATATGCCAGAACATTTTCCACAGGCATGGATTCGTCAATCTGTCCTGACGAAGAGGCGGCCATGAATCCACCACCGGCTCCAGCTATTTTGATTAGCCTTTTTGTCTCGGCAACTACATCATCAACACTGCCAAATGCCAAGGTTTCAACTGCATTCATCCCGCCGACCAAAGCGATTTTTTTGCCGTATTTTGCTTTAAAATCTCCATAATCCATGCCTGAACTTATTTCCAATGGATTAAACCCGTCGATTCCGCATGCTGCCAAATCAGGAAGCACCTCTCTTACATCACCATCTGAATGGAATACGACCTTTATGCCCCTTGAATGCAAGAGCGAGCATATTTCATTGAGCGGCTTGTAAAACAACTTCTTCAGCATCTCGCGCGGATAAAACAAGCCGTTCTTATAGGCAATGTCATCCCATATGATGGCTACCGGGCAAATGTCATAAAAGGCAACGGCCTGCAGCCTTTCAAGGGTTTTTGCATTTACGAGGTCCAAATATTTATCAACGGCATCAGGATAGTCCGCGTACAAGAATATCCCTTCCTCACTGTTATCATAGGGCAGAGCCACACTGCATGAATATTGAATATATATCATGTCACCGGCTGCATTGCCAATCTTGTTCGCATTTTCTTGAACTTCTGCTTTTGCGGGTGTTGTGGCATCATCTTCCAATTGCTCAATCTTGCCAAGCAGCTTATCATATGCCAGGTCATCACCAAAGTGATTCGTTTTCTTGACATCCCAGGACATCCATCGTTCGTAGATTGTTTTTGAACCATCGCTGTGTTCTTCCACATGAGGCTGAAGCGGACCCCACACCGGGTGACACAAATCAAGGCATTTGGAACATGCGAAAATATGCTTGTTTATATCGCCGGGTTTTATGGTTTCATTATGATAATGGTCAAATACGCCGTCATGTATCAGATATTCAAATATCGGAACCCTATCGGGCATTTCGCCGTTAAGTACAGCCAGCACGCGATCTCTGGATGAATAACCCATGGTTGACAACCTCTCTGCATCAAGCTTTGATTGATCCAATCATCATGCCGGAAATGAAGTATTTCTGCAAAAGCGGATATAGCATCATGATGGGAACGATCGTTATGACTGATATTGCCATCTTAATGCTTTGCGCGTTGGCCTTGACTTGCCCCAGATTTTTAGCCGATTCCAATGATTGAGATATTTTTTTACCCAGCACGTTATATAATACATACTGCAGCGTATGCAGATTGGGGGAAGCATAGTTATATAATTGCACATCCATGAATGAATTCCAGTGAGCGATTGCCGTAAACAACATGATTGCCGCGTTGACAGGCAACGTGATAAAGAAGATAATCTTGAAATATGCATCGAATTCAGTGCCGCCATCAATGAAAATAGCATCTTCTATTTCATTGGGGAGGCTCTCGATATAGGTTTTAACCAATACCATGTTGAAGGGACTTACAAGCATGGGCAAAATATATACCAGATAATTGTTGGTCAAACCTAGCGTTTTCATCAACATATAGATGGGAATAATCCCTGCACTGAAATACATTGTAAAGAATATGGCAAATCTGAAGAATTTCCCAAAAATCAAATCCTTTTTGCTTATTGCATATCCGCCCATGCCTGTGATAAACATCATTCCGACAGGACCTACGACACTTCTTGAAATAGACAGCAGCAGCGCCCTGAGGATGGTATTGTCACTGAATAATATGGCATATGAACTAAAGTTGATTCCAACCGGCAGCAGGACAAGTGAACCACGGAGCATGCCGGGTGATGATATGGAATAGTTGAAAGTATAAAGGAACGGATATACCATGATGATAAATATGAATACCATGAAAATTGTGTTGAAAATATCGAATAGAACACGTGAAAGAGAAGGCTTTCTTTTCATCATGACCTCCTAAAAAATAGATGTTCCATCCAGCTTTTTAATCAGCTTGTTGATACCGATAACCAAGCCAAGACTGATGATGGATTTCATGATTCCAACAGCGGTGGCATATGAATATTTTAGATTTTTCAAACCGAATTTGTACACATACATGTCCAGCACTTCCATCTTTGACCAATTCGTGCCATTGGTGTATATATAGAATTGTTCAAGATTGGAAGAGAAGATCCATCCGCTGTTGATGATGATCAAAACACATAGCGTTGGCACAAGGTGAGGAATCGTAATGTGCACAATCTGCTGGAACCGATTCGCGCCATCGATTTCCGCCGCTTCGTATTGCTCAAGCGAAATACCGCTTAGCGTTGACAGGAATATGATCGTGTTATAGCCAAGATACTTCCACACATCCAGGGAAACCATCAATCCCCAGGAGTATTTGGGTGAGCCTATGAGATTTATGCCTTCATCGATTACCCCGATTTTTATCATCGCAATATTGAGTGAACCGGAGTTTACGGAAAAAAGTGATGTAATCAACGCGTAGGTTATGACCCATGAAACGAAAAACGGAAAGAATGTAACAGTTTGAACAATCTTTGCGCCAAACTTCCAGCGTACTTCTTTCAAAAGTATGGCAACAAATGCCGACAGAGGAAGGCTGATGACGATAGATAGAACGTTGATAGCCAAAGTATTCTGCAGCAGGTATATATAATCATTGCTCTCTTTGAAGAATTTTATGAAATAGAAGAACCCCACATATTCCGAAGTCAGTAATTTCGTGCCTATCCTATAGTTGACAAAAGCCATAATCCAACCGTATAGAGGAGCATATGAAAAGACAACAATCAAAAGGAATGCAGGAGCCAGCAGGGCCAATCTATAGCGCTGCTTGAAGATTTTCCGAAACAAGTTATTTTTGTTGCGCCACAAGGGCTTTTTTGCTATTTCCATATTTATCTCCCACTCGTTGCCTGCCATTGTGCGGTCTCTATCTTGTTTCATTCATTTGCGAAAAAAAGAAAGCTGCTGCAATATGATTGCAGCAGCTTTACAATCATTTATTTAATCTTTTTTTCCTGGTATAATCTGTTCATTTCGTCTACTACCGCCTGATGATTCAATTTCTCATATTGAACTTTTGCCTCATCAAAAAGCTTGTTATATTCCGCTTCTGTTTTAGCCAGGATAAGTGCGCCTGTCGTTTTTACCCTTAATTCAAGCATCTTGGTGGACGTGTCAAACAACTCCGTGTTGGGGTCCATCGCTATGACATTTGCCAGGCCCGTACCTGCAAAGAAACCATTATCAACCCACCATGATTTTGAGTTTTTAAATCCCAACGCTGCATAGGCTTCTTTTTGCCGGTCTGTCAGAACATACTGGTCATAGTATTTTGAATGCGAAAGCAAATTGGGGAACTGACCGTCGGATAAAAGAACATTGAAGTACGGCAGGAATTCGAATGAGTCGGTTCCTAAAACCTTGTTTACTTCTGCATCTCTAAGTGTAGCTGCCCTATCAGTTGTAAAGACTCTTTCACCGCTTGCATTTTTTTCCCATTCAGCCCCTTCAAAACCTGAGCGGTAAATGATGGCGCCTTCATCCGAACAGGCCCAGTTGATCAGCTCAGCCACACGCTCGGGATAAGGACATTTTGTCGTTATGCCCCAGCCATTGAAAGAACGTGTGTCTTCTGTGCGGATTGCACGCTTTTCGCCGCCTGCCACTTGCGCATTTGTCTGAATTGGCATGGTGATATACTGTCTTTCAGGATGCCCGTTCTTTACCAGGTTTTCATTGTACGCGTTAGCGCCCCAGCACATATAATATACTGCGATTGCTCCGCCGTTCATGCATTTTTCGTCAACATTCGTCCCCAAATCCGTCAGTGACTCTACATCCAGAATCCCTTCCCTATAAAATCTGTTTAACATTTTGAAGCTGTCTTGAACTGATGGCTCCAGGAAGCCGTCAACAAATTTTTCCTGCTTCATGTCAAAGAGTATGCCAAGGTCGGCATTGCTGAGCTCGACAAATTTGTCGCCTTTTTCATACATGATGTTGGCGATTGCACTAAGGCCCCATGACTCTGCAAAAGGACTGGCTACGCCAAGAGTCGGCATGCCGTCTGTTTTTGGGAAGTCAATCATCGCTTGTTTCAAAAACTTAACCCAGTCATCTTCTGAAACCAGTACAGGCCATTTATAAAATTCAAGTATGTCGGTGCGAACCAGCATGTCTTGCACTTCAATGTCAGCTTCGCCTTTCATGGGCACGCCAACATCCCATTTTACCAATTTACCATGCCCGGATTGAGTCCAATACGGAATCGCCGTTTGAAACACCCTCTTGAAATCTGGCATGGAATCAAGATATGGTGCCAGATCGACAAGTACGCCCGCATCAATATACGCTTGATTCACGCGCTCATATTCCATCGACTGCACATCCGCAAAGTCTCCCGAAGA
>CAZFWQ010000020.1:0-21125 GCA_964522755.1 uncultured Oscillospiraceae bacterium
TAAATGTCCAGATTGCTAACAGATTTTGCATGTTTCTGAATAAATTCCTTGCGAGGTTCAACCTTTTCACCCATCAGAATGGTGAATGTCTCATCCGTGATTACTTGGTCTTCGCTCTCTATCCTCTTGATTATGCGGCTTTCAGGATTCATGGTAGTCTCCCAGAGTTGATCCGAATTCATTTCACCAAGTCCTTTGTATCGCTGCATGGAAACGCTGTTGTCGTCTTTCTTCCATTCCTTTTCGCGAAGAAGCTTTGCCAGATCTCGTTCATTGTACACATAGTGCTCTTCCTTGTTTCTCTTGACTTTGAACAAGGGCGGCTGAGCTATGTATATATGGCCGCTGTCGACAAGGGGCCGCATGTATCGGTAAAAGAACGTAAGCAGCAGCGTGCGAATGTGCGAGCCATCCACATCGGCATCCGCCATGATGATGACCTTGTGATAGCGAAGGCGGTTCAAATCAAAATCCGCACCTATCCCCGTTCCCAGTGCCATGATGATTGGGGAGAGCTTTTCATTTCCGTATACTTTCTCTTCCCTTGATTTTTCAACATTGAGCATTTTCCCCCACAAGGGCAGGATTGCCTGAAACTTGCGATCTCTTCCCTGTTTCGCCGAGCCTCCGGCTGAATCTCCCTCTACAATGAAAATCTCACATTTGCGCGGGTCGCGTTCCTGGCAATCCGCCAGTTTTCCGGGCAATGAACTCGATTCAAGGGCAGACTTTCTCTTTGTGAGTTCGCGTGCCTTTCTGGCCGCTTCCCTTGCACGAAATGAAATAATCGATTTCTCCACGATGATGCGGGCCATCTTCGGATTTTCTTCGAAAATATAGGAAACTTTTTCAGTGACAATGTTCTCCGTAAAGCTTCGAATATCCGCATTTCCGAGTTTTGTCTTGGTTTGCCCCTCGAATTGGGGATCTTCAAGCTTTATATTGATGATGGCTGTCATGCCCTCTCGTACATCCTCGCCTGAAAGGTTCTTGTCGGCTTCCCTCAGCACCCCTATCTTTCTTGCATAATCATTGATCACTTTCGTTATGGCGGTCTTGAAGCCCGTCATATGCGTGCCGCCCTCGGTAGTCGGAATGTTGTTGGCATAGCTGTAGATATTTTCATTATAGGAATCCGTATATTGGAATGCGATTTCAATATCTGCCTTTTCCTTTGATCCGGAAAAACAGATGACCTCCTGATGAATGATTTCCTTGTTCTTGTTGATATACTCGACAAACGACATGATGCCGCCTTCATAATGCAGCACAACGGAAACCGGTTCTTCAGGCCGCAAGTCCGTCAATGAAATAGTGACATTCCTATTGAGAAAGGCAATTTCTCGAAAACGCTTGAGCAGAACCTCGAAATCGTAGATTACTTCGTCAAATATATCCGGGTCCGGTTTGAAAACAGTAGTCGTCCCCGTGGTTTCCGTTATGCCGATCTCTTGAACCGGGGTGACTGGGGTCCCGCGCTCATATCTCTGTCTGTGAATCTTCCCCTCGCGATACACATCCACTACCATCCATTCAGACAGGGCATTGACTACGGATGCGCCGACTCCGTGGAGACCTCCGGACATCTTGTACCCATCCCCGCCGAATTTGCCGCCGGCATGCAGCACGGTATGAACGACTTCCAAAGTGGATATGCCCATTTTCGCATGCCGTCCCGTTGGTATGCCGCGGCCATTGTCAACCGTGGTTACGCTGTTGTCCGGATTGATTGTAACCTTGATATGGTCGCAGAATCCCTGCAGCGCTTCGTCAATGCTGTTGTCCACGATTTCGTAGACCAAATGATGAAGCCCGCGTGATGAAGTGGTGCCGATATACATGCCAGGACGCTTGCGGACGGCTTCCAGCCCTTCGAGAACCTGGATTTGATCTTCCCCGTAAATGGCGTTGTTGTGGCTTTGCTCTGTCATGGCGTCATCACCCTCCGGGTCCTGGTGTCAGGCTGTTGTATCATTATGCAAACCTTAAAACCGTAATTTCTTATGCAGGCCTTAAAACTGTAATTCCTGTTTTGACAATATTGGCGCATTGGTTCTGCTTATCATCAGGTTGCAGCGCTTGCGCAGTGTTGCCGGTGAGATTGGCGAGAGATAAACCTGATAGCGGTATTCCGTTTCCACTAGTACGACGGACTTCGGCATCTCATCCCCGATGGTCATGACGAATCCTTCTTCTTCCGCAGTCTTGAGAAATTTTCTTGTATCCTGCAAAACAGTTGTTTTTTCCGAATCCAGAATGGCAATGAGGTTTTTCAGGAACACGATGACGTCGCCGCCGATATGTATAAACACAGATTACCGCCTTTTCCGGGCTTTTCCCGATGATGCAATGGCTTATCCGGCGCCGCGTTGTCCTGCACGTCCTGTCCTCAGAAAAATATGGACGAAGAGCTCCCTCTCCGCCTCGATTGCCATTTCACAAACTGTTTTTTTGCATGAATGGAGTCCGGCATCCAGTCATTCCAAGCATGTACATGAAGAAATCAAATCACCGTAGTACGATTTCATCATATGCCGATCAAACCAACATGAGCAAACAAACATGACCCGTCTCATTGTATCCTTTTTGCTTGCGAGGGTCAAGAAATGACTCCCATGCCATTACTCGCATGTATGCTCATGTAAGCTGGCAGCTTGACCCGTGCCCGCTCCATGCCTGACAGATCCCCGCCAGATGCCTTCTCAATCCCTGCTCCATGCCTGCCAGATCCCCGCCAGATGCCTTCTCAATCCCCGCTCCATGCCTGCCAGATCCCCGCCAGATGCCTTCTCAATCCCCGCTCCATGCCTGCCAGATCCCCGCTCAATCCCCGTTCAATCCCTGCAATCCAGCATGAAAATCGCCGTTCAATCCCTGCAATCCCGCGTGACAGTCCCATTGCGTACTTCAAGATAATCCGCGCAATCAGAGAACCTGTTTCCAAATGCATTCCTGTCCGTCGTCGTAATCAGTGTCTGCGTATGGGCCAGCATCGACAGGAGATAATCCTGGCGGTGCGGATCCAATTCGCTCATCACGTCATCAAGCAGCAGAATCGGCATTTCGCCCGCCTCATCCATGTACAGGCGCATGCACGCCAGAATCAATGAAAGGGCGATGGACCGCTGCTGCCCCTGGGATGCGAAATCACGGGCGGCGCTTCCATTGAGCTTCAGAAGAATCTCATCCCGATGGACTCCAACCAGGCACTGGGCTGCTTCTTCTTCACGCACCGCTATTTTCTCAAGTTTATGCAACAGGGTTTCCCTAAGTGGTTCGAGCCCTTGCGGAATGTCTTTTCCCGCATATGTCAGCAGTGACATGGAAAGCTTTTCGCTCCCATCGGATATCACCGCCAGTTCATGATTCGCCAAGGCCTCCAGACGCCCGACCGCCTGCATGCGCTGCTGCGTGACATATGCACCTGAGGCGGCCATGGCCTCATTCCATACCGGAAGCATGCCGGCATATCGAGCGAATCCTTTTTTGTCACGCAAGGCTGCTGACTTGTTCCGCAGCGTGGCAGTATATTGCTGCAATGCCCTTAGATATTTCGAATCCAGCTGACAGAGCAGGATGTCGATGAACCTGCGACGTTCCGATGGACCTCCCTTGACGATGTCCATTGTTTCAGGAGAAAAAAGAAGGACATGGGCGAGTCCGAGGAGCTCGGACCACCGCGTCCTTGCCACATCGTTCACCGCAAGGCCCTTGCCTGTTTTCACGTCGTAGGAGAGCCGGATGTGCTGCTGCCGGTCCGAATCCAGCAAGTCCGCTTCAAGGTTGAAGCTGGTTTCGCCATGGAGGATCAAGTCGGACAAATGCTTGGTGCGATGTGATTTACCCGTCGCGAGAATATGGACGGCCTCAACCACATTCGTCTTGCCTTGCGCATTGTCCCCGAACAGGATATTGATCCCCGCCCCGAATGATATTGTTTGATCGACATAATTTCTGAAGCGGTTGAGATGAAGGGTTTCAAGCTTCACGGCATTTATCCTGCCTGTCCTATCTCAAAAGTCCCTTCGGGGATCTTGACAGTATCCCCGGGCCTCAGTTTTCTGCCCCGCCGGTTTTCAGATTCGCCATTCACAAGGATAGGGTTCTCCATTATGTAAAAACGGGCTTCACCACCAGAACTTACTATTTCTGCTAATTTTAGGAATTGATCTAATTTAATGTATTCCGTATTGATAAGAATCTTCCTCATCTGTTCTCCCTTCATGCCCCGCCATTCATGAAAAGCGTTCCATGCACGCCTATGCCTTTATCCGGACAGGAAGTATCAGATAAAGATAACGATTTCCCTCCGTGGCACAGATGATGGCCGGACCGATCTGCGAATTGAAGGAAATCCTGATATTATCATCCGATATGACTTTCAGGGCATCTATGAGGAATTTTGGGTTGAAACCTATCTGCAGGTCCCTGCCTTCATTTTTCACACTGATGTTTTCTTTTGAACTACCCATTTCAGCCGTTGAGAATACAAGCATCTGATCTCCGGCTATCTGCAGGCGGACAGGGTACCTTTTGTCGTCGCTGCTGATGAGCGACGCACGTTCCAGGCTGTCTTCGAATTCCCGTCGATTGACAACGACGGCTGTTTCAAACTGTGTGGGAATATATCCGTGATAATTCATGAATTCGCCATCAATCGTTTTGGACACGATTCGGCAGTTCTTCATTTCAAAAGCCACCATGCTGCCGGTTTTGACAATGCGTATTTCCTCTTCGCTGTTATCGAGAATCTTCAGTATTTCCGACATGTTTTTTCCTGGAATGACAACCCTCATCACTTCGTTCTGCTTCAGCAGCATCCTGGTGACTGCCATGCGGAACCCGTCAAGCGCCACGAGCGACATTCCTCCTTCCTTGGTTTCAAGAAGGATTCCCGTCATGATGCGCCTGTTCTCGTCCTGACTCACTGCAAAAAGGGTTTGCCTGATCATGTCCCTGAAGACCCCTTGGGAAAGCGTTACAACCGTTTCCTCCTGATATGAGGGCGGCAGCGGATAACTCTCCGCTTCCATCCCCTTTATATCGAAGACGGTGTTCATGCATTCAATCTTCACTTTTCCATTTGTTGCCGCAATGGAAATGAGGGCTTCCGGCAGTCTGCGGATGATTTCACCAAACATGCGGGCCTGGATTACGACAGCGCCTTTTTCACGGATATCCGCATCCACCGTGCACGCAATGCCAAGGTCAAAGCAATTTCCTACAAGCGACAGCTGCTCGCCCGCTTCCATGTAAATTCCCTCTAGAATGGGCAGGGTGGCTTTTTGCATGACGGCCTTCTGCACCATGTTGATCGCATCCAGGAGTTGTTGTTTCTGTATGAGTACCTTCATTTCCGCATCCTCCCACTCAAATGGAATCAATCGGTTTCCGGAGGTCTTACAAGACTAAGTATTTCATCATCATCATCATCAGTGCTGTGAATATTGTTGATAAGCCGATCAACCCGTTCCGGCAAGGCACTATGGCGTGTTGATGAATCTGTGGGCGTTTTGCCCGGAAATTCACCGAATTGAGCCTTGTCCGGTATGAACCTGTTTTCCCCACAGCCGGGTTTTCCACATATCCACATTGTCTGTGGATAACTATCGAAACAAGGCATGGTACGTCTTGCGTGAAGTCCGCTTACCCCTTTCCGGTGATGTTTCGTTTCATTTCCATCGTGGCCCGCTTCAACTCGGCATTCTTATCCAGCTCTTCATTTATTTTCTCACATGCGTGCATGACCGTGGTGTGATCCCTGCCCCCGAAAAACTGCCCGATCCGGGGAAGGGACATGCCGGTGAGGTCCCGGCAAAGGTACATGGCCACCTGGCGCGGGAATGCGATGTCCCTTGAGCGTCTTTGCGAAAGCATCTGGTCCGGGGCCACGTCGTAGTATCTTGATACGACCTTCATGATGGATTCGGGGCTGACATTGGCCGTCCCGATGCCGGAGATGATTTGCTTCAGGCATTCCTGGGCGAGTTCCAGGGAAATGGCGCTTCCGGTGAGGGAGGAATAGGCGATGACGCGATTCAATGCTCCTTCCAATTCCCTTATGTTAGAGTCGATGTTGTCCGCAATGTAGAAAAGCACATCGTTCGGGATGTCATACCGCTCCATTTGCGATTTTTTCCTGAGTATGGCTATGCGCGTTTCAGTGTCCGGGGCCTGGATATCGGCAATGAGGCCCCATTCAAATCTGGACCTCAAACGCTCTTCAAGTGTCTGTATTTCTTTGGGCGGCTTGTCTGATGTGACGACAATCTGCTTGTTCAACTCGTACAGGGCATTGAACGTATGGAAAAACTCCTGCTGAGTCCGCTCCTTCCCGGCAATGAACTGGATGTCGTCGATAAGGAGGACGTCGATGCTCCGGTATTTGTTGCGGAACTCTTCGTTCCGGTCATCCTTGATGGCGTTGATCAGCTCGTTGGTAAATTTTTCACTTGAAGTATAGAGAACCTTCGAATTTGGATTCTGCGACAGGATGTAATGTCCGATGGCATGCATCAGGTGGGTTTTGCCCAGGCCGACCCCGCCATATATGAACAGGGGGTTGTATGCGAGCGCGGGGCCCTCCGCAACGGCAAGGGAGGCCGCGTGCGCCAACTGGTTGCCGCTGCCCTTGACATAAGTCTCGAACGTGTATTTCGGGTTCAGAATCGAGGACCACGCAGGCGCATCCTCCTGTTCGGACTGCTTCTGGTGGGGACTTTCAATCGATTTGACTGCAAGATCGATGTCGAGTGAACGGTTGGTGACCATTTTCACTGCGTTTTTAATCAATTCGCGGTATCTGGAGTTGATGATGCCCAGATTGAATTCCGTGGGAACCTCCAGCAGGAGGACATTCTTATCCAGGGAAACCGGGCGGATTGGTTCGATCCAGGTGTTGAAACTGACACCTGGCATTTCTTCCCGAATGAGCCTGATGGATTCTTCCCATAGCCCCCTGAGTTCCAACGATGACATGATGACGCCTCCAATTACAGGATGCGGAAGGCCGTGTGAAAGCCTGAAACACTGGCTTTGCCGATTTCCGTGACAACCGGGGCACTAGGGCGGTTCGTCAACGGGCATCACGCGCAGCCACTGGTGAAAGCGCCACAATCAGGTACGGGCAGGCCGACCGTAGTCCATATCATATCAGACTTCACAGGGTGTTTCAACAAAACGGTCTCCAGACTTGACGGCAATTCCAATCCCGTTATATAATTGTGTCTGATGTCTTGAAAATCATGCATGAAATATATAAGATTCAAAACAGATGGAGGGCAATACAATGCTTCGTACCTATCAGCCGAAGAAGCGGCAGCGCAAGATGGAACATGGTTTCCGCAAGAGAATGGCCACGTCCAATGGTAAGAAAGTGCTCGCCAGAAGAAGATTGAAGGGCAGAAAGAAGCTAACTGCATAAAGACCGCGTTTGTGGTCTTTTTTCTTTCATGGTGACAACGGGTATGTCCAAGCTTCTGACTCTCAAGAAGAATTATGAGTTCCAGCGGGTATACGGAAGGGGCAAGTACGCCTCCTCCCGGACCCTTGTTGTATATGTGCTGGCCAATCGTTCCGGAACCGGGCGCATGGGAATCACGACCAGCAGGAAGGTCGGAAAGTCCGTTGTGCGCAACCGCATCCGGCGGCTGATTCGGGAAAATCTGCGCGTAATGGCTGGATCCCTGCCAATTGGCAGGGATATTGTCGTTGTCGCTCGCAAGGCAGATGAATCAGCCGGCTTTGAGAGCGTGGGACGAGAACTCCGATTGTTGTTCATCCGCCTTGGATTATTGGAAAAGCCCGCGGCCAAAGAGCGGGAAAAACTCCCGGCAACGCCGGGAAGCGGGCCTTGAAGACGAACGGGAACACAGGCGTGGCAAAAAGAATCTTCCTGTTTCTGATCCTTGCATACCAAAAGCATGTCTCACCCCTGAAAGGAACGGCATCATGCCGCTTTTATCCCACTTGCTCCCAGTATGCCGCAGAGGCAGTCACAAGATATGGGGCGGCAAGGGGTGGATGGATGGCTTTCAGAAGGATTTTGCGATGCCATCCGTTTCACCCGGGCGGGTATGATCCGGTGCCGTGAATGTGACGCGGCAACGGATTCGGTCATGGGTTTCCTGACACAAATGTCACGGCGCGGTACGGATTGGACGACGCGGCCGGTCCGGAAGGAGCAAACCATCCATGGATTTCATACTCACACCCATTGCCGGGATATTTGGGAAAATGCTTTTCCTCATCTACAACACCGTGGGATTTCACAGCTACGCCCTGGCCCTGCTGTTGTTCACCATTGCAGTGAAACTGCTGCTGTTGCCTCTTTCCATCAAGCAGATCCGGTCCGGACAGAAAATGCAGGAAATACAACCCGAACTCACCCGCATCCAGGAACGGTACAAGAACGACAAGGAAAAGCTGAACGAGGAAATGACGAAGCTTTATCAGGAGAAGAAGTACAACCCGGCATCCGGGTGCCTTCCCCTGATAGTCCAGATGCCGATTCTCTTTGCCCTGTTCTATGTCATCCGCATGCCCATGACCTATATGCTCGATGTGCCCAAGCTCGCGACGGGCGACCTGATCGTCATGGCGATCGAGGCGAAGGAACCGGACTTCATGACCACTTTCCCCAATCTGGAAAAAATGAAGAAAGTGAAGTTCGACGACATCAAGGATAACAAACTGACGGTATACAACGATTTTCGTCAGGTGGACCCGTATATTGAAATCAAAATCATCGATTACATCGACAAGAACCCGGCGGTGCTGACAACGGCAATTGAAAGCGCGCCGGACAAGATAACAGCCTACTACGACCTCATAGAAGTGGACCCGGCAAAGCGGAGCGAACTTCAGAAGGGCTATGCGGCAGACCTTGCGCTCTATACGAAACGCACGTCCCGCCTGGAGAACTTCAACATAAGGATGTGGAACTTCTTTAATTTCGGCGTGCAGCCGACGCTGAAATGGGACCTGATCAAGGCGGAGCCGGGGAAATACATACCCGCCCTGCTCCTCCTCATCATCGCCGTGGTGACCACGTTCGTCAGTTCCGCGCTCATGATGCCGAAGCCGAACCCGAACGACAAGAAATCCGCGCAGAGCGGCCTGGCCGGCAAGTCCATGCTCTGGATGAGCCCCATCATGACCCTTTGGTTCGGCCTGACCACTCCGAGCGGCCTGGCCCTGTACTGGACCATCAACAATGTTCTTTCGTATGCGCAGCAAAAGCTGCTCACATCCCATACAAAAAAAGACGAGGGGGTAACAGCGCGTGACATCTCAAACAAACAATCCACAGGGAATGTCATCCCAGGCAAATCAACCGCAGGCGGCGTCATCTCAGGCAAACCAGCCCCAGGCAAAGTCATTGAAATCAAGAACAGCAAGAAAAGAGGCAAAAACCGTCGATGAAGCCGTGCGGCTTGCGCTTGCCGAGTTGGGCGTGACCGCCGATCGCGTCAGGATTATCGTGGTGGAGGAAGGAAAGAACGGGATTCTGGGTTTCGGCGCGAGGAATGCCGTGGTGGACGTCACCTACGAAGAGACAATCAGGGACCGGATTCTAGCCTTCATCACGCCTCTTCTGGACTGCATGGGCATTTCACCGGACATTGAAATCATCGAGGGCGAAGAGCAGGTCACTGTCAAGATGAACGGCGACAACAGCGGAATCGCCATCGGGCGCCGGGGCGAGACCCTGGATGCGCTGCAGTACCTGACAAGCCTCGTCGTGAACCGCCAGTCGGATTCATATACCCGCATCCTGATGGATGTTTCGGATTACCGGCTGAAAAGGGAGGAAACCCTTGTCCGCCTGGCAACCAGGGTGGCGGAAAAAGTAGTGAAGACCCGCAGGAACATCACCCTTGAACCGATGAACCCATATGAAAGGCGCATCATCCATTCCGCCTTGCAGGGGTACAAGGATGTTGAAACAGGGTCCATAGGCGAAGAACCAAACCGCAAGGTTGTTGTCCGCAGCACGCGCGGCGGATATGCCGACGGTGCGGGAAATGCCGATGGGGCGGGAAATGCCGCAGCCGGCCCGACCCGCGGCGGATATCCCGAGGGAAACGCGAACCGGCCGGGTTATGCCGGAAATGCGAACCGGCCTGCTTATGGCAGTGATGCGAACCGACCTGGTTATGGCGGTGACGCGAACCGCCGCGGGTATGCCGAAGACAACGCAAACCGTTCAGGGCACGCGGACGTAAACGGCAACCGGGCCACGGAGGCCAGCCGGGCCGCGTTCGGCGGACGGGGAAGCCAGTACGGCTCCGCAAGTCCGCAGGCCAATCCGAACAGTTACCGGAACCGTTCCACGGAACGCATCGGATACGCCGGCAACCCGACCGCGTCAGGGTCCGTCATCAAACCCGACGAACCGGTCTACAAGCCTTTCGACATCGAGGATGAAATCGGCGAGCAGCCGTAAGGACGTAAGGAAAAGGGACAACGCGTGTTGTCCCTTTTTTTCTCAGCCGCAATTCCTGAAAATGGAGACGTCATGGACTACAATGCAAATGACACCATAGCAGCCTTGTCCACAGCCGTCGGAGACGCGGGCATCGCCATTGTCCGGATATCGGGGCCCGGTGCCTTTCCTGCCGCGGACAGACTGTTCGCGCCTGGAAAAAAAACGCATGCGTGGAGGCCCGGCAGCAGGCATGATGACCGCCTCCGGCCATTCGACGGACATGCCGGCGTTTGGACTGGAGAGGCAGCCGGCGTTCAGACAGGTGAGGCAGCCGGCGTTCAGACAGGTGAGGCAGCCGGCGGACACGTGACAAACATGGCGAACCACACGGTGGCATACGGGCTCGTGACGGATCCGGCAGACGGCGTTCCGATAGATGAAGTGCTGCTTTTGAAAATGGCTTCACCCAGGACGTATACCCGCGAGGATATTGTGGAGATTCATTGCCACGGCGGCCGTGTTGTTGCCGGCGAAGTGCTTCGGGTGGTCTTCGGCCAGGGTGTTCGGCCGGCGGAAGCGGGAGAGTTCACGCGCCGCGCCTTCATGAACGGACGCATTGACCTTGCCGAGGCGGAAGCCGTGATGGACCTCATACGGTCCCATACGGCCCGCGGCGCACGTGCCGCCATGGAGCAGCTCGACGGGCGGTTGTCGGAAATGGTTGCAGCCATGCGGGAATCGCTGCTGATGCTGATGGGCCATATGGAAGCGAATCTTGATTATCCGGAGCATGACGATGAGAAAGTCACCCTTTCCATGGCAGCCCCGGTCCTTGCCGGGCTGCATGCGGAGATGCGCCGCCTGCTTGACAGTTACGGACAGGGTAGGATTTTGAGGGAAGGACTCAACCTGGTCATTGCCGGAAGGCCAAATGCCGGGAAATCCTCCCTGATGAACCAGCTCGCGGGGTATGATCGTTCCATCGTCGCTGAAATTCCTGGAACCACCCGCGACACGGTCGAAACCTTCGTCAACCTGCGCGGGCTTCCGGTGCGGCTTCTTGATACCGCCGGCCTGCGGGAGACCATGGACGCGGTGGAGAGGATGGGAGTTGAACGGACGCTGGACGCACTGGATCGGGCAGAGCTGGCGGTGGCTGTTTTTGACGGCTCCGCGATGCCGGGCCCGGAAGATGTGAAACTGGTTGAACGGCTGAAGATGACAGGGATGAATTCTTTGTACGTGATGAACAAGTCAGACGTCATGAACCCCATTGTTGAAGCAGCCTTGCTGGAATTGCTGCCCGAAAGGCCGCTGGCGGTTTCCGCCCTGCTTGGGACAGGTATCGGCTTGCTTATCGACCGGATTGCGGAAATTGCTTCAGGAAACCGCGGTGATTCCGACAACGCGCTGCTGCTGACCAATGCACGCCACAGGAATCTGCTGGAGATGGCGGAAGCGGCGATCGCGGAGGCGGAAAAGGCATGCCGCGAGGGCATGACCCATGATGTGATCGCATTTCTCCTGAGGGATGCATGGTCGCAGCTCGGCGGCATCCTTGGAGAAGGTGCGGACGAAGACCTTTTGGACAGCATTTTCTCCCGCTTTTGTCTTGGAAAATGAATTCCGGCCAATCGGGCCGGCAGGGAATGAAAACCTGCGGTGAAGTGACAGGGGAGTAAATGGACAACGGGTCGGAATCGTCAATGGAATACGTGGGCGGCGTTTATGACGTGATAGTCGTGGGCGCGGGGCATGCCGGCTGCGAAGCCTCGCTTGCCGCGGCAAGGCTGGGCTGCAGGACGCTGGTCCTGTGCATGAATCTTGACAGCATCGCCAACATGCCGTGCAACCCGAACATTGGAGGAACCGCGAAGGGGCAGCTTGTCCGCGAAGTGGATGCGCTTGGCGGACAGATGGGCATTACGGCGGATGAGACGATGATTCAGATGCGCATACTCAACCGGTCGAAAGGACCGGCTGTCTATTCGCAGCGGGCCCAGATTGACAGGCGAGCCTATCATGACGCCATGAAGCGGGTTCTGGAAGGCCAGGAAAACCTTGATGTCAAGCAGGCAGAGGTGACGGAGCTGCTGTTTGATTCAAAAACCTCCGGTGGCATCCGTGTCCCCCGCGGTGTCCGAGTCCGGACCGGAACCGCATATGTGGGAAAGACCATCATCCTGACCACGGGAACATACCTGCGGGGCAGGATCATCCTCGGCGAAATGAGCCACAGCGGCGGCCCGGATGGCATGCACGCCGCGGATCGGCTTTCCGAAAGCCTTCTTGAAGCGGGAATCAGGCTGATGCGGTTCAAGACGGGCACTCCGGCCAGGGTGAACAAACGGAGCCTGGATTTTTCCGTCATGGAAGAACAGCCCGGAGATGACGAGATGGTTCCATTTTCGTACCTTCATGATCCGTTTCCCCTGGAGCAGGTTCCATGCTGGCTCACCCACACCAATCCGGAGACACACGCGGCCATACGCGGCAACCTGCATCGATCCCCCTTGTACTCTGGCAAGATAGAAGGCGTCGGACCACGATACTGCCCGTCCATCGAGGACAAGATCGTCAGGTTTTCAAATCGCGACAGCCATCAGATTTTCGTGGAACCGATGGGGCGCGATTCGCTCGAAATGTATCTGCAGGGATTCAGCTCATCCATGCCGGAGGATGTGCAGAACGCCATGATCCATACCGTTTCGGGACTTGAAAACGCCTCCGTCATGCGGCCGGCCTATGCAATCGAATATGACTGCGTCGATCCAGTCCAATTGCTTCACACGCTGGAGTTCCGTGATTATCCCGGATTGTTTTCCGCCGGACAGATCAATGGGAGCTCCGGCTATGAGGAAGCCGCCGCCCAGGGACTGGTGGCAGGGGTGAATGCCGCCATGAAGGTGACGGGAAAGCCGATAATGGAGATTGACCGCTCGCAGGGCTACATCGGGGTCCTTGTTGACGACCTGGTTACAAAAGGCACACGGGAACCTTACCGCATGATGACCTCCCTCGCGGAATACCGGCTGTACCTTCGCCAGGACAACGCGGATCTGCGGCTGACTGAAATCGGATGGGGGACCGGATTGGTGACCCCGCAGCGTCATGAGAGGTTCAGGAAGAAGCAGGCAGCCATCGCAGCCGAGTTGGAACGGGTGAAAACGGTCGTGCTTCCTCCAACCCCCGCGCTGATCTCATTCCTGGAAGCGAACGGCTCTGCGCCTGTGCAGACCGGGGTCCGGCTGTCAGATCTGCTTCGCAGACCGGAACTTGACTATCCCCTCCTTGCACGGGTGGACGCCGGACGGCCGCCGCTGCCGAAAGACATCTGGGAGCAGGTATCCATCATCTTGAAGTATGAGGGCTACCTTGCCCGGCAGATGCAGCAGATTTCGCAGTTTCACAAAACTGAAAACAAACGGCTGCCGATGGATATTGATTACAGGACCATTTCCGGACTAAGCCTTGAGGCACGGCAAAAGTTGTGGCTTCGCAAGCCTGAATCCCTGGGACAGGCTTCGCGGATCTCAGGCGTTTCGCCTGCGGATATCGCCGTCATGCAGGTATGGCTCGAAGCATTCCGCAGAAAAAACGCGGGGGACGGGGCAGGATCGCAGGCCTGACGGATTTCGGCACCTGGCTTGTCCGGCCTTGAGGCCCGACAGATTTCGACACCCGGCTTGTCCGGCCTTGAGCGGGAGGGAAACACCATGGATCAGGAATGGCTGGAACGTGTTGCCCGGGATGCCCGGGAGTTTGGACTGCAGCTGAACGTCAGGCAGACGGACCGGCTCGGAACCTATGCGCGGATGATGCTTGCATGGAATGAAAAGGTGAACCTCACAGCCATCACGGACGATGAAGGCATCGCCGTCAGGCATTTTTCGGATTCCCTTTCCGCCCTTCCCTTCGTGACGGAGGGGGCTTCCGTCGTGGATGTGGGCACCGGTGCGGGATTCCCGGGCATTCCGTTCGCAGTGGCGAGGCCCGATCTTTCCGTAACCTTGCTGGATTCGCTCGACAAGCGCGTCAGGTTCCTGATGGCCGTCACGGAAGAACTTGGATTGGCGAATGTGATCATACGGCATGGCCGGGCGGAGGACTTCGGCAGGCTGGCGGGTTGGCGGGAATGTTTTGATGTCGCAGTTGCCCGCGCTGTCGCCAGCCTGCCCGTGCTGCTGGAATACTGCCTGCCTTTTGTGCGCGTGGGCGGCCTGTTTTTGGCAATGAAGGGACTTGACATCGCGCAAGAGGCGAGAGATTCAGCGAAGGCACTGCGGGTACTTGGCGGCCGGATTGTTGAAATCCGGACTTTCGTACTGCCGGGAACGGAAATCACGCGAAACATCGTGGTAGTGGAAAAGGAACGTCAGACCCCGGACGCGTATCCCCGCAAGAGCGGCAATCCTTCAAGGGAACCAATTCATTGATCAGTTTCCCGATGGACCGTTCTGTCGGGGGCTTCCGCATGGCACGGCATGGAAGCCGTCAAAATCGATTTTCAATAAAAAAGGTGAAAACCGCCATTTTTACAAAGGGCGTAAAATTTGCTATAATGGAAGGAAGCGAGGGTATTGGGCCCGTGCGATAACGTGATTCGCAATTGCCTGATTTCATCAACCCTGGCCCGGGACGAGAGGAAACAGCAGCATGCCGGATCAAGTTGGAACACCTCCCTTGGAACCTGTCATTCAGCGCATCATTCCGGTTGACCTCGAAGCGGAGATGAAACAATCTTTCATCGATTACGCCATGAGCGTCATCGTAGACCGCGCCCTCCCGGATGTGAGGGACGGGCTCAAGCCCGTGCACCGGCGCATCCTCTATTCCATGTTCACACAGGGATTTCTGCCCGACAAGGCGTACCGCAAGTGCGCCGCCACCGTCGGCGACGTCCTCGGCCGCTTCCATCCCCATGGGGATGCCGCCGTATACGACAGCCTTGTCCGGATGGCCCAGGATTTTTCACTCCGGCACATGCTTGTGGATGGTCACGGCAACTTCGGCTCCGTGGATGGAGATCCGGCCGCCGCTTACCGATACACGGAATCCCGCCTGTCGAAGATAGCCATGGAGATGATGGCCGACATCAACAAGGATACCGTCTCCTTCAAGCCAAACTACGACGACCATGAAATCGAGCCCATCGTGCTTCCGAGCCGGTTCCCGAACCTGCTTGTAAATGGTTCCACCGGCATTGCCGTCGGCATGGCGACCAACATCCCGCCGCACAACCTCATCGAGACGATAGACGGGGTCATCCGCTATATCGACAACCCGGACATCACTGTCGCCGAACTCATGGAAACCATCAAGGGGCCGGACTTCCCCACCGGCGGCCTCATCCTGGGCAAGCGCGGCATTCAGGAAGCCTACGAGACCGGCCGCGGACGCATTGTGGTGCGCGCCGTCACGGAAATCGAGTCACATTCGAACAACCGCCTGCGCATTGTCGTCACGGAACTTCCGTATCAGGTCAACAAAGCCCGCCTCCTTGAAAAAATCGCCCAGATGGTCAAGGACAAGAGGATGGACGGCATCTCCGACCTTCGCGACGAATCGAGCCGCGAGGGCATGCGCATGGTCATCGAGCTGCGCCGCGACGCGAATGCGAACGTGGTGCTGAACCAGCTGTTCATCCATACCCAGCTGCAGGACGCGTTCAATGTGAACATGCTGGCCCTCGTGCAGGACGAAGACGGCAAATATGAAGCGAAGATCATCAACCTCAAGGATGCCATCCGTCATTACGTGCTCCATCAGGAAGAAGTCATCCGTCGGCGGACGCGTTATGAACTGGAAAAGGCCGAGGCGCGCGCGCATATCCTGGAAGGGCTGCGCCGGGCCATAGACCTGATCGACGCCGTCATCGCCACCATACGGGCTTCCCGCTCGGAGGCATCCGCAAAGGAAGCGCTGATGGAGATCTACCGTTTTTCCGAAAAACAGGCCCAGGCCATCGTGGACATGCGCCTTGGCCGCCTGTCGGGGCTTGAGCGCGAGAAAATCGAAGCCGAGTACCAGGAACTCCTGCTTCGCATCGCATATTTCCTTGACGTCCTTTCACGCCCGGAACTTGTTCATTCCATCATCAAGGAGGAAATGACGGAAATCCGGAATAAATTCGGGGATGCGCGCCGTTCACAGCTCATCGTGGACGATTCTGAAATCGACATGGAAGACTTGATCAAGGATGAGGACGTGGTGGTCACGTTCACCCATTTCGGATATATCAAACGGACCACGATTGATGCGTTCCATAGCCAGAAACGCGGCGGAAAGGGCATTGCGGGCCTCACCACGCGTGAAGAGGATTTTGTGGTCGACATGTTCGTCACTTCGACGCACCGTTACCTGCTGTTCTTTACAAACCTTGGAAGGGTTTACAAACTGAGGGCCTGGCAGATACCGGAAGCAGGCCGGCAAGCGCGCGGCTCCGCCATTGTGAATCTGCTGCAGCTGGAGCCGGATGAAAAAATCACGGCCGTCATCAAGCTCAACGGCCGGGAGCAGGGCATGTACCTGATGATGGCCACCCGGAATGGCATGGTGAAGAAAACCCCGCTTTCGCAATACTCCAACATCCGCAAAGGCGGTTTGGGGGCCATCACCCTCAAGGAGGGCGACGAGCTCATATCAACCCGCCTGACGGATGGCGCGCACGAAATCATGCTCATCACCCGGACCGGCATGTCCATCCGGTTCAAGGAAAAGGATGTCCGGCCCATGGGCCGCACGTCGCAGGGTGTCATCGGCGTTCGTCTCGATGACGGTGACGAGCTTGTCACCATGCTCCGATACATGGAGGACACGACCCTGCTGGTTGTTACCCGGAACGGATTCGGCAAACGCACGGAGCTTGATGAGTACAAGACCCAGACCCGCAGCGGAAAGGGCATCCTGACCTACAGGGTCACGGAAAAGACGGGCCCTGTGGCCGGAGCCATGATGGTGTCCGAAGACGATGACCTGCTGCTTATCACAAGCGTGGGAACCATCATCCGCATGCATGTGAATGAGATCAGCGTCCTGTCCCGCGTCACGCAAGGCGTCACACTGATGCGCACGTCGGAAGAAAACCGCGTGGCCTCCCTGACGCGCCTGTCCGCCGCCATTGTCAACGACATGCCCGAAGAATCCGAAGAGGACCTTGTGGGCACGGCAGACGAGGAGGCAGTCGATATGCCCGAAGACGGCACTGAGGTTCCGGACGGGGCCGATATGCCTGAAGACGGCACGGAAATGCCTGGAGAATGAAACGGGTCGGCATGACGCCCCTTCATCCTTCATCCGGAATATGATGCGCCTCCGTGGCATATAGCAGGGCCTGGTGCCATTTCCATACGGATACCGCGTGTTTTGGGAACGAAAACCTGTACAGGATGTCATGATGATAAAACTCAAGGCGGTTGTTGTATTGTATGTTGAGGCCCGAAATTCCGTCCAGGGGCCATTCCAGCGTAGGTGCGCCCGAAGCGGGGAACAGGAGTGCCAATCGATCTGAATGCAGTTGAAGGGAACCGGAGCCCGCGGGCTTCAGTTTCCCGGATTTCCCCCCGGTCTGGAGCCAGGCCTCCTCGTTGAAGAGCAGGATGGTGTCCGCGCCTGATGCAGAACCCGACGGTTTTGCTTCGGAAGCGGAAACCATGCTGATGCCGGCAGTGTCATCGGCACTTGATTCAGGCAGGACATAAGGGAAAGGCATTCGGTTCCGTATGGCCGCCTTGAGGTTGGCGCACTGCCAGCGGTCCCAGTCACGCGTCAAGCTGAAGCGGACCGGGGAAGCGGCTGAAGAGGCTGAAGAAACGATTGAAGAAACGATTGAAGAGGCGTTTCCCTTGTGCAGCCGCCCGTCCTCACCATACCTTGCCGCAACGCCGCACTGGCCGCAGCGGAAAACATCGCCTCTGGAAATCATTGTGTCTGCCAGATGGCAGCATGGGCACTGGAACAGATACAGTTCAAGCCGTTCCGCAAGAGCTCTTCCCCGGAACCTGAAAGGCTCCGCCGTTTCAGCGGATCTCTTTTCAGAGGCGGGATGGTCATCATGTGCCAGCGCATTCACCATCTTATCGAATATTTCATCTTCGGAAAGGGTTCTGCATTCATCTGGGGTGAACAGGAGCCTGTAATCAAGATGCATCCGGCCGGTGCGCGCAAAACGCGCCCATCGCGGATGGGAAAGGCTGCCCCCGGTGGTTTCGACGGCGATTACCGGAACCTTGAGCAATTTGACGAGTTTTGCCGTTGACCCGAACAAGGGGCCGGTTACGCCATCCCAATTCCTGTTGCCCTCGGGATAAATTCCAATGATGGCGCCGGCCCTTTTTAGCGTCAGCATCGTCCTGACGGGCTGCAGGTCGCTGATATTCTTTATTTTCGGAATGCCGCCGACCAGGTGGAGAAGATACCTCAGCAATGGCGTCCGAAAGTATTCATCAGACGCGATGAAATGGATGGCGCCCTTTACCGGCACGGACATCAGGATGGGATCCCAATTGCAGGTGTGGTTGCCAATCAGCAGATACGGCGGTTTCACGGAATCCAGCACGCCCGCGTCGTATCTGGCCCGGAAACGAAGGCTTGTAAGGTTTCCCACTGTGAAGCGAAGAACGCTGTTGACGACGCGGTTGGCGGGACTGATTGCTGTTGGCATTTATGAGCCCTCATCTTCTGAAATCTCCGCCCGGTGAAATGCAGTTTGTAAAATGCAAGACCGTCGGCAATTCGATTCTATCAGATGAGGACGCCCCATGCCATGCCAAAAGGGGATGGATACCGATAAAACCAGGCCGTTACGGGAGCACGGAAAAATCGCCGGGGGAAGGATGGCATGATCGGGAAACGCTTTGCTGGAAAGCAGGTCAGCATAAATTTGAAAACATTTCCATAACGGGAATGTCTCGTGATTTTGCACAAACTTGAAAATTTATGAAATCATTCTGTAATGAAAGGTTGCATACGCGGAAAACCATTGTTATAATGAACGGGAATTTACAAATCGGAAGCAACCCTCATGAAGCACAAAAGAAGGACGCCGGCCGGATGGACATGGCAAACTTCAGGGTAAACCATGATAGGTCAATTGGCAGGCATTTTGCATATCATGAAATGAACCCGGTACAGAGAAAAACCTTGGCGCAGAACAGAACAGAATTCTTAATCAGGCTGAATCTCCAATGAAACGGAGTACGGAGGACCCATTACTGGGGCGAATCTGAAGCCGGCATCCACTCGGCGTGCTGAATCATTCAACACGTCGCGCCCGATTTCCGGGGTTGCCGAATAAAGTAGGGTACCTGTTGCCCGAGCCCGCCAGCTAACTTCGGAAGCCTTACAGGGGGAAATATGTCCTTACGCCATTCATCCGCGCGCATCGCGGCCCTGACCCTGGTCATTGTCATCATGTGCTCTACCATTGCATCGGCCGCGACCGGAAAGATCAACGCTGCCAGCGTGAAATTCCGCCGGTTGGCGAGCACGGGTTCTGAAATCATCGACTTGCTTGGCAAGGGAACTGTCTTGAACATTGTCGCCACCAAAGGAGACTGGTTCAAGGTAAAAATCGGCAATGTGAACGGGTATGTTTATTCGGATTATGTCACCATAATCAAGGATATCCCGACGCCTGAAAAAGTTGCCGCAAATACTGTGAAAACCTCTCCGGCAAGTGTGGTCACGACAACTTCCACAGCAGCAGCCGTTTTGTCTTCCACCGTTTCCGGCGCACTGGCTGCATTTCCCGGAGACGCGGACGCACCGGCTGGAACTGCGACTGCGGCAGGCCTGGACCTGGCACCCGGCAGTACGGCCGGGATTTCGACAACAGGCGGCGCCACGGTTCTCAAAACCGACGGCACCCCTCCTTCAAATGCCGGAACAGGGAATGTCCCTGACCCATCCTCACCGGTTGCCGCCGACACATCATCGGAGACAACATTTCTTGTTTCTGCCAATACCTTGAACATCAGGGCAAAAGCCAGCGCCGACGCTAAAAAACTTGGCGAGGTGCATTATGGCGACCTTGTCACCATGGTGGATAAAAATGGTACATGGATGAAAATCAAGGCTCCCGGTGGAACAATCGGGTATGTTCTTGGTGAATATCTGGTACTCAATGAGTCAGTTTCTGAATCGGACACCACCGAAAAAACAGTCTCGCGCGGTGGTAGCAACAGTTCTGAAGGCACGCTGGACAAACTCATCAGTGTCGCGTTGTCATTCAAGGGTGTCCGATATGTCTACGGCAGCGCATCGAGAAAAGGGACAGACTGTTCAGGGTTCGTCATGCAGGCATATGACAGCATAGGGATCAGCACTCCCCGTTCCTCCATAAGTTATGGCAGCGCGGGCGTCAAGATTGCCAGGGAAAACCTGAAAATCGGCGATGTGGTTCTGTTTGACACGGACGGCGGCCGGAGGACCAATATCAGCCATGTAGGCATTTATCTTGGGAACGACAAGTTCATCCATGCATCCTCGACAAATCACAAGGTTGTTATTGCCTCCCTCTCCGGGTATCAGGCGAAATATCTCGGGGCGCGCAGGTTCCTCAGGTAAGTGGGTTGCGAAGCCTGACAAGCATCCTGAGTTCCTTCCCAATTGTCTAAATGGCGTGAATCGACAAACCAAACCGCTTCTTGGAAGCCCATGCTTACCATGACTCACGCTTACCGTGACTCACGCTTAC
>CAZFWQ010000021.1:0-12436 GCA_964522755.1 uncultured Oscillospiraceae bacterium
CATTACGGATTCGGCCTACGGGCAGCTTGAAGGGGCCGGCATCGCCGTTCTGGCCCTGGGTTTCCCCGCCAGGTACACCCATTCCCCGGTGGAAGTCTGCGACGTCCTGGACCTTGAAAATCTCAGCCAGCTTGTCAGCACCATGGTCCGGCAAATAGACAGCGGGTTTTGCCTGAACCGGTATTGAAGGAATTCCAGTTCGGTGTTGAACCGGCAATGCCCCGATATTGAGCCGATATCAACCGATATCGAATAATGGTTACCCTACATCCGGCAACCACGATTCACAAGGAGGTTGAACGCGTTGGACAATTCATATTTCATGGGCATCGACATTGGCACCTATGAAAGCAAAGGCGTCATCACGGATGCCGGGGGCCATGTTGCTGCCCGTCAATCCTGCCCGCACGAGATGGAATCCCCTAAGCCCGGCTACGCCGAACATGATGCGGAAAAAACCTGGTGGGGAGATTTTTGTGAACTGTCAAACAGCCTGCTGTCCATGAGCGGTATCAGCCCTTCCGATATCAAGGCCGTGGGGTGCAGTACGATAGCCCCCTGCTGTCTGCCGGTGGATGAAGCGTGCCGTCCACTGCGAAAGGCCATCCTCTATGGCGTCGATGTCAGGGCCGGCCAGGAAATCATCTTTCTTGAAAAACATTTCGGCAAGGAGCATATACTTGCAGAATATGGCATGCCAATCACTTCTCAATCAGCAGCCGCGAAAATATTATGGATCAAAAACAACGAACCCGATATTTACCGGAACACAGCCAGGTTCATCACCGGCACCACCTATCTGGTGGCAAAGCTTACCGGTGAATATGTCATCGACAATTACACGGCAGCATCCTGGGTTCCGATGTATGACCGGCATGCCAACGACTGGGCATATGGCAACCTGGATATTTTCTGCAGGCCGGATCAATTGGCGCAATGCCGCTGGACCCATGAAAGAGCGGGAAAAGTCACGAAGCAGGCAGCCTGTGAAACCGGTCTCGCCGAAGGGACGCCCATATCCGTGGGCACGGCCGATGCCGCCGCCGAAGCCATCAGCGCCGGCGTGTCCGAACCGGGAGACATGCTCCTGATGTATGGCTCCTCTATTTTCATCATCCACGTCACGGATCAGTTCATGACGGAACCAAGGCTGTGGACAGGTCCCTATCTTTTCCCCGGCACTTTTGCCGTGACCGCGGGCATGTCGACTGCCGGCACACTGACCCGCTGGTTCAGGGACAATCTTGCAAAAGACCTGGTCGAAATCCAGGAAAAAACCGGCAGGAACACCTACGACTTGCTGGCTGACGAGGCCAGCGGCATTGCTCCAGGATCCGAAGGCCTCATAGTCCTCCCCTACTTCAGCGGCGAGAGGACGCCCATCAACGACCACGACGCAAAAGGAGTCATCTTCGGACTGACGCTCAAGCACAGTCGCGCCCACATGTACAACGCCTGCCTGGAAGGGATAGGCTATGGCATTGCCCAGCATTTCGACATCTTCGACCGGATGGGGATGGATACAAAGAAAATCATGGCCGTGGGCGGTGGGGTGAAAAATGAAAAGTGGCTGCAAATCGTATCGAACATCAGTGGCAGAGCCCAGTCAACTGTCGTGGAAGGAATCGGCGCCGCCTATGGGGACGCCCTGCTTGCCGCGTTGAGCATCGGGCATTACAAAGATTTCAAGGATATAGGCAGAATCATCAGTCATCGGAATTCCATTGTGCCGCAGAAAGAAGAACAGGCAAAGTATGCCATTCCCAGGCGAATATATGAAGAGTTGTATATATCGACCAGGAGGTTCATGCATGAATTATGAAAAGTCCAAATGCGGAGATCTGCACTTATCAACCAGGAGGTTCATGCATGAATTATGAAGCAACGCTGAAATCCGTGACGCAGCACAAGGTTCCGACCTGGTATCACGATGCCAAGTTCGGCATCTTCATCCATTGGGGGCTGTACAGCATTCCGGCCTACGCACCGCTGGGACGCGGCGACATCAACCGAATCATGCTCGAAGAAGGGTACGGCTCCTTCTTTTCCAATATTCCCTACGCCGAATGGTACGTCAACTCAATCCGCGTCAAGGGCAGCCCGGCTGAGCGGCACCATGTCGAAACATACGGGGAAGGTGCCTCTTACAGCGATTTCGCACCGGAGTTCAAGAAAGCCAGCGCGAACTGGCAGCCCGAACAGTGGGCGGAACTGTTCCGCGATGCGGGCGCCCGTTATGTGGTGCTGACTGCAAAGCACATGGACGGCTTTCTGATGTGGCCGAGCAAGACGCCGAATTACGCGATTCCCGGATACGGGTTGGACCGCGATGTTGTCGGCGAACTGAGCCTGGCGGTCAAAGCCCGGTCCATGAGGATGGGACTGTACTATTCAAGCGCGCTGGACCAATCATTTACAAGCAAGCCGATGGCAGACGTCACGGGACTTATCAGCGAGGGAGGCCCGATAGACAGGCGTTACGCGCAGTATCAGTCAAGTCACTGGCATGAGCTGATAGACAGGTATGATCCGTCCATCCTGTGGGGTGATATCGCCTACCCGCCGGGCACGAACCTTTTCGAATTGTTCGCCTATTATTACAACAGGAACCCGGAGGGCGTAGTAAATGACCGTTGGGGACAGATGCCGCGCTGGATGCATTCGCTCATCCGGACAAAACCGGGACGGGCTTTTCTGAATGCCTATTCGATGAAGATGCTCAAGCAGGGCAATACAGGCAACGTCAAGCCGCCGCATTTCGACTTCCGCACACCCGAGTTCGCAGTCATGAAGGATATCGTCCCCGGCAAGTGGGAGACCTGCCGTGGAATGGGACTAGGATTCGGCTACAACCGGGAGGAAAAGGATGATGACTACATCAAGCCAGCCGAACTGATCCGCATGCTCGTGGATATCGTGAGCAAGAACGGCAACCTTCTACTGAATGTAGGCCCCATGCCGGACGGAACGATTCCGGCAGTTCAGGAAAACATCCTGCGGACGATGGGCTCATGGCTTGCGAAGTATGGCGCGGCAATTTATGGCACGCGTCCCTGGGTCCGCGCGGAAGGGATTACGACATCCGGCATCCCCCTGCGATTCACTCGCAAATCGTCGGATGAGGGCGAGACGCTGTTTATCTTTTTCATGGACAGGCTGCAAGACCGCGAGGTGACCGTGAAGGACATAAGCGTCGGCACCGGCAGGACTGTTCGCGACCTTGCCACAGGGCAGGCGCTGGAATACATGCAAAACGGATCCGACCTTGCCTTGACTTTTGCCGGTGACCTGCCCGATGTCCCGGTGCATGTGATATCCATCTCACGGGATTGAATCCCGCATTCAGAACTGCACGTTGTATAAACGCGCATAGGCGCCATCAAGGGCCATCAGGCTTTCGTGGGTGCCTTCTTCCTCTATGCCGCGTTCGGTCAGGACAACGATTCTCTTCGCATTCCTGATGGTCGACAACCGATGGGCGATGACAAAGGTGGTCCGGTTCATCGCCAGCGATTCCATTGACTCCTGCACCACTTTTTCACTTTCATTGTCCAGCGCACTCGTCGCCTCATCGAATATCAGAACCCGCGGGTTCTTTAGGAAAACCCTAGCGATACTCAGCCTTTGCTTCTGACCGCTGGAAAGCTTCACTCCCCGCTGGCCGATATCTGTATCGTACCCGTCAGGCAAATCCATGATGAATCCATGGGCGTAGGCGCTTTTGGCCGCTTCCACCATTTCCTCCTCATTGGCGCCGGGCCTGCCGTAAAGGATATTTTCCCTGACAGTTCCGCTGAACAAATAAACGTCCTGCTGAACGACGCCTACGTTCTTTCTCAATGACAGCAATGAAATCTCTTTCACATTCACGCCGTCCAACAGCAGTTCCCCTTCCATCACGTCGTAAAACCGGGGAACCAGGGAGCACAGGGTTGTCTTGCCGACACCGGAAGAACCCACAAGGGCAATGCGCTCCCCTGCCTTCACGGACAAGCTGATATTCTTCAGCACATAATCATGTTCTTCGTTGTACTTGAAGCCCACATTCCGAAAATCCACATTTCCCTGGACATTTAGCATGTGGACGGCATTCGGGGAATCCTTGATTGTTGGTTCGATTTCAATGATCTCCATGAAACGGTCGAACCCGGTGACGCCTTCCTGATACTGCTTTGTGATGTTCATCAGCCTTTGCACGGGATCGATGAGGTTGTTCAGATACAGCAGGAACGTAAGCAGGTCCGGCAAATCCATCGAAGCATTCACAACTGCGGCACTGCCAAGCACGACGGCCGCGACTGTCACGAGTTGCGTTATCGCCAGAAGTCCCTCAAAGAAGCTGATTTCAACTTGATAAAAGCTCCTTTTGCTTTCAAGGAAGCGATTGTTCTCATGGGCGAACTTCGCCATTTCAGTTTCTTCATTGGCAAAGGACTTCACTACCCGTATGCCCGCAAGGCTGTCTTCGATTTGCGCGTTGATGTCGCCGATCCTGTCCCTGCTTTTCCTCATCGTCTGATTCATCTTCTTGTTGAAATGAAGTCCAAACCAGGTCATGACAGGCAGAAAGGCGAACAGGACCAGCGTCAGTTTCACATCGATGCCGAGGAGGATGACGAACGCACCAGTGACTTTTATGATTGCAATCAAAGCGTCCTCTGGTCCATGGTGAAACAGTTCGGACAAGGAAAACAGATCATTGGTCATCCGCGTCATCAATTGGCCCGTCTTGTGCTGGTCATGGAATTGGAACGGCAGTTTCTGGCAATGCGCGAACAGTTCACCCCGCATGTCCCTTTCCATCCTGGCTCCCACCATATGCCCCTCGTAGCATTGATACATGTTGCAGACCGTGTGGACGGCAACAAGCAGCAGCATGAGGCCACACATCCGTATGATCAGGCCGGACGCATCCGTAATGCTTACCGCCAGAATAGTTTTAGTTAGGAATCTGACGCACAGCGGAAGAATCAGCGCAATGGCCGCCACGACAAGCGCACAGGCCATGACCGCGAAAAACCGGACCAGATAGGGTTTGTAATAGGACAGGAGCTTTCTGGTTCTGGCGCTCATGCAAGCGTTCCCTTTCCCTTGTTCTGCCTTTAGGCAATGGCTGCCTTTTCCGGATCTGGTCTTCATGCAAAAGATTCTTTCTCCGGATGCGATTCCTGCAATTCTTCCTCAAAAATAATCCCCGGTCCATATTGCGCCAAGGCTGTAGTGATATAGGAATCAGTAACGTTGTCCTTGTTGTCATACGCGAATTGCCAGAGTTTGCGATACATGCACCTGATGATGTCCCTTTTTTCCGGATTGTTGATTTCGTTGATCATCTCGTTGGGGTCGGCTTCCAAATCATATAATTCATCGTAGTCAAATCCATTGAAGACGAGTTTATGATTTTTGTCAAAAATGGACCGTTGAATGCCATATGTTTCATTCCCGTTTGTTTGCGTAAACAGCTCGCTGCGCCATTCCTTCGGACGGTCATTCATCAGGAAATCCACGAGCGAACGCCCCGCAAATCCATGCCCCGTCTTGATTCCGTCCGATCCCGGGGTCACTGTGGTGTTTCCCCTTGCGGAGATCGTTGGAATATTTTCCTTTGCAGGTATCGATGGATTATTTTCCTTTGCAGGGATCGTTTGAATATTTCCCCTTGCAGGGATCGATGGAATGCCTGTCTTTGCCGGGATTGTCGGCACACCTGCCAGTTCAAGAATAGTCGGTGCATAGTCAACGAGAGATACATAATCGTCGACCACCCGGCCTCGGTTCCGCACCTTTCCATATCCGATCGACGAGCAGATATGATAGGCTTCCCTGAAGCATGGCAGCCCTTTGGTCCATAAACCGTGCGCACCCATATAGTCGCCATGGTCGGAAACATAGATGACGACTGTATCATCCAGGATGCCACGACTGGACAATGCATCAAGAAGCTGGCCGAACAGAAAGTCTTCATAGGAACACAACGCCAGATAGTGGCGGATGGATTCCCTGTGCTCTTCCGGTGATAATTGGGCAAATCTGTCTTGTGTGCGTTTATACAGGTTAGGCTTATCTTTCAGGTCATCCGTAAAACTGTCAGGCAATTGAATTTGCGCCGGATCATACAAGTCAAGAAATCTCCGCGGGCAAAAATACGGATCGTGGGGTCCAAGTGTGCCGACATACATGAAGAACGGCTTTTCGGCGCCGATCAGCTTAATCTTGTCAACAGCGGCGGAAACAACATCCTGGTCACGGAACGGATTTTCGGTTTCGCCATACTGCACGTATTTCGGAAATGAGGGGCGGATAATCTCCCCTTCCGTTCGTTGTCCTGCCGGCGAACTTCTTGGATAGTCCTGCAGATACGATTTCCATTCCCGTGTGTCAGGCACATGATCACGCTGCTTGTATCCTTCATTCTGATGGCCCATGTGATGAAGCAGCTCGAACCCGCGGCGATCCGGTCCCTCTTCGGCGCTGACATGCCATTTTCCGCTGAAAAACATATCATATCCGGCATCCTTCAGGTCTTCCGGGAACAGCCGGATGGAATCAAAAAGCCCCCTTGACAGCGTATTCGGCACATCGACATTGTTCCAGACCCCATGTTCCGACGGGTACAATCCGGAGAAGAAGGAAGCCCTGCTGGGACAGCAGTGCGGCGACGGGCAATAGGCCTGATCGAATGTGACTCCCTGGCTGGCCAGTTTTTTTAGATTCGGCATGATGGCGGGATTATCGGAACGCTGAGTCTGGCCGGACTGCTGATCGGTCATGAAAATCAGGAAATTCGGGCTTTTCATTCAAGGCCTCCTTGTGGAAAATGTAATATTGAACAAGAACTGGGCATATGCGCTTTTCCATGTCATTGATGAAAAATTGTTTCTCCGCGTCATTGATGAAAAACGTCACAATACGCCGGATTCAAGAAGGCTGAACCTGCCATTGTCGCAGTCGATTTCCGCCATGGCTCCGACAGGCAAAATCATCATTGGCGTCCTGTGGCCGAAATCCACATTGAGCAATATCGGCAAATCCGCCAAGCCTTCTTCCTCCCTTATCACCTTGGCGAGATTCTTCTTGTCGTCTTCTCCCATAAATGCGCAAATCATGCCTTTGGCAAGGCGGAACATGCCTGTAGCCGCGAAGGCGCGCAGTTCATGCAATCCGGAAATTCCTCCATATGGCGACGGGCATTCAAGAAAAATGATGGAATCCTTCCACATGTCGGCCGTCGGGAAAACGCAAGTTCCCATCATCTGCCGCAAGGGGCCTCCGCATCCGCCAATCAGCCGGCCCGTCACCTTCCCTTTTCCTTGAAAAACCTCATAACCGGCATTCTCAGTCCATACGATTTCTTCCTGTTTTGTCTTCACCCATTCTATCGGAGTATGCTGCATACATGCCGGGATATTCCCTATCACATCGCTTGAAAAAAGCACCTTCTTCAACCATCCTGTCGTATAATCATCAAGCCCGACAGGCTGCGCTATTGGGGTCAGCAGGCTTGGACCATAGAAAGAGGACACCCCGGCATATGTGAACATATTGATGGAAGAGGATATGTCTGAAAAACCAATATAAATCTTTGGATTATTCCGTATCACTTCATAATCTATGTAAGGCAACAACCTGTAAGAATCATCGCCGCCCATGTTCGTGAAGATCGCACGTATTTCCGGATTGAGCAGCGCACGCATTAAGTCGACGGCGCGTGCTTTTGGATTTCGATACAGATATTCAGAGCCCTTCAGCGCGTTCGGCGTCTCGATGACCTTTAGCCCGAATACTGTTTCAAGCCTTCTTTTCCCGATGAAATACCTGTCGATCATATCCGGATCGCCGGCTCTTCCGCCCGAGATGGAGATGGTTGCTACGGTATCGCCTATACTCAGTTTCTTCGGCTTGATCAGTGCGTTCATGCGCCTCCTCAAACACAACTGCACAAGTTGCATTATCTTCCCATTGCGGCTTCAAATCGCGGAAACAATTTTGGGGGAAAATCCATGCAGCGAAAGACATAGTTCTCTTGTATACCAATTCGCCCGATATGGCAAGCTGAAATACGATTACAATCATTCATGAACATGAGAAATATGAAGAAACATGCATCTTCATGAATGATTGTAATTGTATTAGTGCTGACCTATAATGATAAACATACTCAATATACTTTGGAAAAATGGGAATATGGCATCAAGGAGCGGTTGCAGCTATGATAAGGTATCGAAAAATCGACTTTGCCATAGTGAAGGCCAATATTGACAACCTAAAGAGTGTATTCAGAAGATTCGGTGACAATATCTCCGCAGCGTATATTTTCGGTTCCTTTGGCTCAGGTGATGTGAATCCGTTGAGTGACATAGATCTGGCAGTATTGTTTGATGAAAACCTGAATCATCATGAGATGGCTGCTTTGGAAAACAAACTGAGAGTGGACATAGCAGAAGTATTGCACACGGATGAAGTTGATATTGTCATATTGAAATACCTTGACATCTTGCCATACCGTGATGAAATGAATAGCAAAAAAAAGATAGCTGAAAAGATGGGAAACCGATTTTCATGTTCCACCTCCGGAAGCACGCATGCTTTCATGCTTTTTCCCAATCAATCAACTTGAGCTGCAAAGCCTGCATGAGATTCCAACGGCGCACATCGGTATGGCAAAGGATGATATGATATCATTGCGGCAAAGCTTAGAAACTCAGGCTGCAAGATCACTTGCTTCGGGAATCAATAAAGATGTTGATTCGGGAACCTCCGGGAATGTTGCTTTGGAGACCTCTGGGAATGCTGATACGGGAGACCTCCGGGAATGCTGATTCGGGAAGCCTCCGAAGGTGTCGAAATGGAGAGAGCCCTTATGACAAAAAAAGAGAATTATCTCAAGGCGATCAAATTCGAGGATCCTGAATATGTGCCTTTTGAGGATGACCATGTTATCGTGTCGTTTAGCTTTGAGGAAATTGTAAAACAAGAGAACTGGACAGACCGCTGGGGTATTGACTGGAAAAAGGAACTTGATGGAACGGTTCCTTTCCCTAAAGGAAATCCTTTGGCTGATCTTGAAAAAGTCAAGGATTACAAATTCCCAAATCCCGAAACGCTCCAATTGAGTGGGAATACCAGAAACATCTTGGAGCATGTTGATAAAAGCAGTGTGATTCTATCCGGAAACATGTCCTACCTGTTGTTTGAGAGAGCATGGGCCTTGACCGGGCTGGAATCATTCATGATGGATTTATGCGACTATCCGGATGAAGTGAAATATCTCCTTCATGAAATCGCAAAATATGCAAAAAGCGTATTTGCGCGCTATGTGGATCTTGGGGCGGAAATGATAGGATTCTCAGAGGATCTCGGTTCACAGAGAGCTCTTATGATGTCCCCCTCCGCCTTCAGGGAATTCCTGATGCCCGAATATGATTTCATATTTGGCGATCTTGTGAAAAATGGCATCCTCATTCATTTTCACAGCTGTGGTTGTGTCGATGCGATTGCAGGTGACTTGGCTGAAATCGGGGTTTCCATCTTGAATCCGGTTCAGGCAAAAGCCAATGATTTGAGCAGGCTCAAAAGGGACACATTGGGAAAGATGGCTTTGTCCGGGGCCGTCGATACGGCTACAATCCTCATGGGAACACCTGAAGAAGTCAGAAATGAAGTGATAAGGGTTATGAGGATCCTGAAGCCGGGCGGAGGATATATCTGCGCTCCAGACCAATATTTCCCGAACTTCCCGCAGAAAAATATGGACATGCTCAAAAGTACAGCGATTGAATTTGGAAAGTACTGATTCATTATCTATTTTGATCGCATGACCTATTTTGTCGAAATCAGTTGTCTGTGTAGTCAATTGTCTGTGTAATCAATTGTCAGTGTAATCAAATGACGTACGGGCCAAATGACTGACTGAATTGGAGGAAAAATCTATGCATTTCAAACCAATCAACCTGAGGGTGAATTACGGACGTCTGTCTGGCAGCCTGTCTTCCCGCGTTGTCGACACACAAAAACCTGTGTTCTCATGGGGTGCCTTGCACAGCATGAACGGCCGCAGCCAAACGGCCTGCAGGATCACTGCCTGGGATGATGATGGCATGCTGTGGGATACTCGTTGGATAGAACTTTCCAAACAGGAAATCCTGTATGAAGGAACGCCCTACCAGCCCGGCAGCGTCGTTCATTGGTCTGTCCAGCTCATGGACAACCGGCATGAACTGAGCGAAACGGCAACCGGGGCTTTCTGCGTCGGAGCACTGGGGCAATGGCAGCCGGTATGGATAGCCGCCGCCAAAGATGTAAATGGGCAAGCCGTATACTTTAACAAAACATTCACGCTCGAAAAGGAAATCAAATCGGCAACGCTGTTTGTTTGCGGCATTGGTTATCATAAGGCATGGATCAATGCGTCCGAGGCGGATGATGCGCTGCTGCAGCCAGTTACCTCCGATTATTCGGCTGGCTGTTACTATGTCACGATTCCTTGCATGTCCTCTATGCTTAAGCTTGGCGAAAACACATTGGCGGTAGAGCTTGGAGATGGATGGCGCAGAAGCAAAAGCGATATCCCCAAACACTTCGCTCCGCGGACAGTGGCTTTTGAAGGCATTCCGCAGCTTGCAGCGCGCCTGCTGGTCCACTTTGCCGACGGAACTTCCATGCACATCGACAGCGACGCCTCATGGCTCTGCGGACAAGGCGCCATCACAAGCAACGACCTCTTCCAAGGGGAGACGTTCGATGCAAGGAAAAATGACCCACTCTGGAATTCACCGCAGGTTCCTGCCGGCTACACGCACGCAGCTGAGGTGGACGCCCCGTGCAAATCCCTTCGAGCCCAGGTGCTCGAGCCGATTCTGGAACAAAGGGAATACAAGGCAGTTGCGATATCAAGCCCCGAGGGGGATGTCCGCGTCTTCGACTTCGGCCAGAACATCGCGGGCGTATGCAGGGTTCGCATCCCCCACGGCATTCGCGAAGGGCAGACGATTACGATCCGGCATGCGGAAATCCTGGACGAAGAGGGCATGCTGAATACTGAGCCGCTTCGGAGCGCGAAGGCTACAGATGTCTACATTGCGAGTGGCGATGACAGGGATCTTTCGCTCTGGCAGCCGCAGTTCACCTACCATGGGTTCCGCTATGCGGAAGTGACCGGCTGGCCAGGGATACCGCAGACAGATGACATCACGGCGATCGCGTTCTACACGGACATCGACAAGGACAGCTATTTCCGCTGCGGCAGCCCGATTGCGAACGAACTCCACCGCATGGTCGTCCAGACGGAACGGGCGAACCTCCACGGCATCGCTACAGACTGCCCGCAGAGAGATGAACGCATGGGCTGGATGAACGATGCAACGGTGCGCTTTGAAGAGATATCATACAATTTCGAGACTGGCCGACTGTTCCCCAAGATCATCGCGGACATCATCGACACCCAGAGTGAGGACGGCGCAATCACCTGCACTGCACCGTATGTGTTTGGATCCCGCCCGGCAGACCCGGTCTGCTCCTCGTTTTTAGTGGCGGGTGCCCAGGCGCTGCTGCACACCGGCAACCGAAAACTCATCGAGGCGTCCTATGTCGCTTTTCGGAAGTGGAACGAGTGCCTGATCAGCCATTCCAGCGGTCACATCGTGGATTTCAGCTATTACGGCGATTGGGCCGGACCACAGGATGCGTGCATCGACGATTCCCCCTGTTCAGCCGTCACGCCGGGCCTGCTGATGTCCACGGGTTACTGTTATTACAACGCCTGTCAGCTCTCCAGATTTGCCGTGCTATTAGGTGACACTCAGGAGGCAGCTGCGCAACAAGCCATCGCGGAGGACATACGACAGGCTTTCCTCGCAAAATGGTGGGATGAAAGCACGGCTACCGTCGCCACCGGCTCGCAAGCCTGCCAGGCATTTGCGCTTTGGCTGGGCATTCTTCCCGAGTCTTCCAGGTCGAAAGCAGCCAAAGTGATGAATGATGACGTCGAAAGCCGCGGGTACCGCATTACGACGGGAAACCTGTGCACGCGCTACCTGCTGGACATGCTTTGCGAATATGGTTATGCCGATGCCGCATGGAAACTGATCACCCGCGAGGAATACCCGTCCTGGGGCTACATGATGCAGAACGGAGCCACTACCGTGTGGGAACGCTTTGAACTGAAAAAGGATCCGGGGATGAATTCACACTGCCATCCGATGTATGGCGCTGTCGGGTATTGGTTCTACAGATACCTTGCCGGCATTGAGCCTGTCGGGTCCAACTGGGAGAAGATCAGGATTCAACCGCACATGCCGCAAAACCTCATGCATGCTGAAGCAAGCGTGGACACTCCCAGAGGGCCCGTCGCTTCCAAATGGTTCAGGCAGTACGGGAAAACATGCCTGCACGTCACGATTCCATTCGGCGCAACGGCCGAGGTGTGCCTGCCCGACGG
>CAZFWQ010000021.1:12536-21123 GCA_964522755.1 uncultured Oscillospiraceae bacterium
AACTGGGTGAATGCACGGGAACGATTTATCGCAACCATCCGATTTCAGCAGATAGACCGGCCATTCCGGTGGGAATGCGTCTGGTTTTGGCCGTCAACGCTCGAACGGTGGAAGGAAGAAGGATTGCCGGATTCCGTCAACGAAGATGATATATTTGGTTATTTTGGCATGGATCCAATCAAATTCATCCCGGTATCTGGAGGGTGGACCGGGACGCCTTTTTGTCCTTCATTTGAAACAGTCATACTGGAAGATGACGGCGTGAATGTGGTTCAGCTGGAAAGTGACGGGATCATCAAAAAACAAAGAAAAGTCAATGCACACAAATCCATGCCGCAATTTCTGCGGTTTCCGGTAGAGAGCCGCAAAGATTTTGAAGAACTTTCGTGGCGCCTTGACCCTTCCAGCCAGGATAGGTTGCCGCAGAATTGGGGAAATCTGGCTGCCAAATACAATCAACGGGATTATCCCCTTGGAATGTATGTTTGCGGAAGCTTTGGCCATCCCAGGAACCTACTTGGTGATGAAAACCTGATGTTCGCGCTGTATGACAATCCAGAATTGATCCATGCGATAGAAAGGCAATGGCTGGAACTGTACAAGGGGTACATTTCCCTGGTATGTCACGATGTCATCCCGGATTTCATCATGATATGGGAAGACATGGCGTACAATAACGGGCCCCTGATCTCACCGGCTCACTTCCGCACATTCATGCTGCCCTATCTGACGGAATTGATCTCATTTGCCAAAAGCAAAGGGATACCATGCATCATTCTGGATTCCGATGGCGATATCCACGAACTCCTGCCCTCCCAACGTATCCCTTGAGGTATTCCAATACTATGTTGACAAGATGCGCGAGTATGGGCATGTAAAGTCTGCCCTTATACGCTGAAAGAACAAAGGCTGCCTATGCAAGTCCTCCGGAATTTGGTATTCAGCGCAATGTGTTCAATGGTTCCTGTTTTGAAGCCTCTGCTTTTCCCAATCTCCAAAGGTGTCTGGTGGAGCAACTTGTTCCTCCAATGGCCGAGGCATCATTTTTATCGCATTTGAAGCGCATGTGGTCATGCATAATCCGCAGCCGAGGCATTTATTCCTGTCGATTTTGGCAATGCCGTCGACTATTTCCAGCGCCGATACCTGGCATCTTTCTATACAAACCTCACAGCCCATGCACTTCTCTTCCGATACAACCGCCTCGTAATTTGCGCGTGCCATGGAATTCCCTATTCCCCATTCTGTGATTCCCCTTAACACTCCACAGCAGCAGCCGCAGCAGTTGCATATATAATTCACTCCATTGACCACATTGCTGACAGAGTGCACCAATGATGCTTCCTCAGCCGCCCTGAGAAGTTTTATCGCATCTTCCCTTGTCATGTCACCGGGGATCTTTTCCCTTTTCACTGTAGAAAAAGACAAGCAGTTATTTTTGGGGGCTTCACACCCCTCGCCCAATGCTTCTTTCTGTTTCCTGCAGATACATTCCTGGACATGGAAAGTTTGCGCGTTATCCAGAATCTTTAGCAGATTGTCATATGGCAATATCCATTCCAACTCTGCTGCTTCCAGAATTGGAACCGTCCTGTGAACAGCGGGTTGTGGTTTCATTATCCCTTCCGCTCCGCCATCAATCATATATTTCTCTACCAGCAATGCCATATCCTCATTCATTTTTCCGACACTTGCCTCATAGCTGCCCACAATGAATGGAGCCAGGCGGAATACCGTCTTTCCTCCGTCTTTTTGCATCCAGACCTTGCCTTCACGGACCATGGCAAAAAGTCCTGCCTGAACTTCTTTAGACTGCTTATTCAATCTCCCGGCAATATTGACTACTGAATCCCATTCATTCGCAAGTCGACTTGCAAGCTCCGCTTCCTTTTCACTATACATGAACTCCAGCAAACGCAAGTCAGAACCGGTCTCCGTTCTTGGAAACCCATTAGGCAGCGCATTCAAGGCATCCGCCAAATCAGCATAAACATTACTCATGACAAATCCCCCATACTAAGATTAGCTCATTCTATGATTGGACCCCAGAAAGTCACAAAACGACTTTTACTGCAAGCTTGCTTGCAGGTAATTGCGACTTCGTCGCAATCTGGAGTCAATCAACAGGATTACCCCGCATTTTTCATATGCGGTGCAAGTTGACTGCTGTGAACTTGCACCCAAAAAGTCACAAGTGACTATTTGCGTTATAACCATTCTATCATTCAAAACCAGTCTGAGCATTGATATTTGCATGATTCTTGATTCCACGCCTGTTCCTCAGCACGGGCCTGTTCTTCACAAGCCTGTTCTTCAGCATAAGCCTGTTCTTCAGCATAAGCCTGTCCTTCACAAGCCTATTCATGGTGTTTACTAAAGAGTTTCTTTCTGTTAAAGTTACATCGAAAGTTCATACTGGGCAAAGATGCCTAATGGCCTCCGAGAAATGATTTCAGGATATCCCGTATTATTTCCATGACACGTTTTCTGGCAAAAGGAAAATTGTCGTCAATTCTTTCAAAACGGTTTTATTACAGTCACGACAAACATTTTCCATGTGAAGAGCGAGGTGTAAAAATCATGAGACCGATGAAACGCGCCATACACCTGGATTTCCACACCATGCCCGGAATCGGTGATTTCAACCGCGAATGGGATGCGGCCATTTTCGCGCAAACCTTGAAAGACGCCCACGTGGACTACATCAACGCGTTTGCCCGCTGCAACATCGGTTTTGCCTATTACCCGACAAAAGTCGGCATTCCCTATCCCGGCATGAAAGGCGACAGGTTCGGCGACCTGCTGGCGCAGTGCCACAAGCGGGACATCGGCGTCAGCGCGTACATCAATGTCGGCCTTGACCATGAACAGTCAATCCGCAACATGGGCTGGCTTCGCCTTGACAAGGAAGGCCGGGTGATCCGCGGAGACCGGACCGCCAACTTCTTCCGCACGCTCTGCTACAACAATCCCGGCTATCGCGCCTATCATTTCGGCATGCTCGCTGAGATCTGCGCCTACGATATCGACGGCCTGTTCATGGACTGCATGTGCGTTGAGCCATGCTGCTGCAGCTATTGCCGGACGAAGATGATGGATCTGGGAATCGACCCGGATGATGCCGCTGCCAATATCAGATTCCAGGAAGGCTGCATGGTGGCATTCGCCGAAGATTCGAAAAAATGCCTCGGTGACGGCAAATACCTTTACCTCAACGGAATGCAGTATTTCGGCGTCCGGCATCTGGATACGCAGATCGAGATTGAGTGCCTGCCCGGCAGCTGGGGTTATGATTTTTTCTGGCCATATGTCTCCTACGCCCGTAATATCCAGGATAAAGTCCTCTATATGTCCGGCCGTTTCCAGAAAAGCTGGGGCGATTTCGGCGGCTTCAAAACAAAGGAGTCCCTGGAGTACGATTACTTTGATGCCCTGTGTGCCGGGGTGGATGTTTCAGTCGGCGACCACATGCATCCGGCCAGAAACCTTGAACCTGCCGTATACCAGGTTATCTCCGAATTGAATGAAATGATCCTCTCATATGAACCGCATACGGCGAAAGCCCGGTTCATGGCCGACATCGGCGTCCTCGTCAATGCCGAACGGGTTCCGGACCCGGACATCTTCAACGGCGGCCCTTTCCTGACCGACAGCCATTGCGGCCTGGCCCGCCTGTTTGGCGAGCTGCGGCAGAGTTTCGACATCATCAACGAGACCATGTGCTTTGACAAATACAAGGTTCTGGTTCTGCCGGACACATTTCGGATGAATGAAACACTGCAAGGCAAACTGGCTGTTTATCTGCAAAAAGGGGGCAGGATTCTTTCGACCGGCACAGCCGGGCTCAATATCGGGCAGACCGGCTTCGTCCTGCCGGAGTGGGATTTCGAGTTTGCCGGCATTGACCAGAGCAATGCCTCATATTTTCACATGGCCGCCAACGATGACCCGAAAGTTTCAGACATGGATTACAGCATGTACAGCGCATCAGGCACTTTGTTCAAGGCCGACCGGGTCCTTGCCAAATACGTAAAGGCATACTTTGAACGCCATTGGGACGGATTCCATGGATACTGCTACACGCCGCCGGAATGCGAAACCCAGTATGCCGCTGCAGCCGTCAACAAGGCCGGCAGCATCTGCCATATCTCCTTCGAAGTTTTCAGATCCTACTACGAAACGGCATCCTATGCCTGCAAGGCGCTTGTCAGGCAATGCCTCTCCCTCCTGCTGCCGGAGCCGCTGCTGAAAACCGAAGGTGTGCCATCGACCGCCCGTGTGACGTTGACCGCCTGCAGTGAATATGTCCTGCTCCACACCAAGGTCACTTTCCCGGAAGTCCGCGGCAAAATGAATATCATCGAGGAGCATGTCGTTTTGCCGGAGGGCGCCCTGGTTTTGGTAAAGGGCAGGTTCAAGAGCGCTTGCACACTGCCCGGGCTGGAGGCAGTGGCCATTGAAGAGACGGCAGATGGATACACGCAAGTCCGGCTGCCAGAAGTCGTCGGTTACAGGATGATCAGGCTGGAGAAGTGATGAAGATGCCAACAGGCAGAGAAATCCCATGAACGCCCTGGGCTAGGCAAGATGGATAAATGATGAAGATGCTGAAGAAATGATGCAGATCCTGTCGTCAGGGGGAATATCATGAGGGCTTTAGTCAAGGAAGGTTTTGGAAGAGCCGGAATCGTCATCAGGGATATGCCGGAACCAGTGCCTGGAATAGGCGAAATCAAGGTGAAAGTACTGGCGGCAGGGGTGTGTGGTACTGACATCCATATCATGAATGACGAATATCCATATAATCCACCTGTTGTGCTTGGACATGAATATGTCGGGATAGTGGCAGAGGTTGGCACGGAAGTGGAGGATTTTACAGTAGGTGACCATGTCATTTCCCTCACCGCTGCGATTACCTGCGGAAAATGCAGGTACTGCAGGGAAGGCCTGCTCATGCTATGCGACAAGCGTCTTTCCATAGGCTCCGGGACAAACGGGGCCATGGCGGAGTATATGAAAATCCCTTCCCATCTGGCATTCAAGGTCCCCGGGTCAATCAAAAACAAGGATGAACTTGTCATGGCGGAGCCACTCGCCTGCGCAGTGAGGGCTGTCGTGGAACAGTCGAATGTCAGGGCGGGCGATATCGTGCTTGTTTCAGGGCCTGGCACGATAGGGCTTCTGGTGTTGCAGCTTGCAAAAATTCAAGGTGCATATGTCATCGTGTCCGGCATGCCGCAGGATGCGAAAAGGCTTGAACTGGCTTTGCAACTCGGCGCGGATAAAATTGCATCGGATAATGAAAACCTGCAGCGGACAATAAGGGAAATCGACCCGTACGGAGCAGATGCCGCTTTTGAATGCGCGGGCGCCAACCAGTCAATAGATGCCTGTCTTGAGGCTTTGAGAAAACAAGGGACGTATACGCAAGTCGGATTATTTGGAAAAAATGTTTCGATCAATCTTGACAAGTTCCTCTTGAAAGAGATAACGATAAAAACAAGTTTCGCTCAGGAAAGGACATCCTGGGTAACGGCACTGAGACTGTTGGAAAATGGGAAACTCAGGCTGGCTCCCCTTATCAGTCACAGAATCCCGCTTGAGGAATGGGAAAAGGGATTCGACATGTTCTTAAACAAGGAAGGGTATAAAGTTGTGCTGATACCGTGATTTGAATTGAGTAAAAATGATATATGATTCCACTGTAAAAAGTCGATTTTCGACTTGTTCATGCAAGATGAGCACAGCAAATGTATCGTTTGATATTCTCCAGTAAAAGCATTATAATTGCTTTAGGTGGTGAATATATGATAAAAACTTCGGCGATATTATTGAATGAACTAAAAGAATATGTGAATCCAACAGCCAAGATCCGGCGTCTCGTCGACGGAGGAAAATTGATTCCTGTTGTCAGAGGGCTGTATGAAACGGATGGAAGCATTCCCGGATACTATCTTGCCCCAATCATTTACGGACCTTCTTATCTGTCTTTTGAGTTTGCATTGGCATACTACTCGCTTATTCCCGAAGCGGTTTATAACTTTACATCTGCGACATTTGAAAAGAAAAGGATGAAGCAATATGTGAACCCTTACGGAGCATATACTTATCGAGATGTGCCAAGTGAAGTGTATCCTGTCGGTATTGTTCTACACTCAGAGAACGGGTATGGATTTCAAATTGCGTCTCCCGAGAAAGCAATCTGCGATGAATTGTATAAAATCTCTCCCCTAAAGAACAGAAGCGAACTGGAACGTTTGCTGTTTGAGGATCTAAGAATTGACAAAGAAGAATTCTTCCGCCTGAAAATGGCAGATCTTCTTGAAATAGCGATTCGCTATCACACACAGAATCACAAGCTGCTGCGGGCGTATCTCGGAAGGAGCATGTAAAATGGATCGGATTATCGAACAAATGCTTAAGCAACACAATACGCAGACCGTATATGATAAAAAGAACGGTATCAAAGAGGTCGTACAAGAAATCGTTCTGTGCGGATTAAGCAGGGCGAACTTTTTCAAGAATTCTGCGTTTTATGGTGGAACGGCACTCCGTATCTTTCATGGGCTGGACAGGTTCTCTGAAGATCTGGATTTCTCCTTGAAAGCATCCGATCCTGCCTTTGATTTTTCTGAATATCTGCCGGTACTTGAAAAAGAGATTCGCTCCTATGGATTTAATTTCAAGGTGGAAGCAAATGAAAAATCTGTTGATTCCGATATAAGGTCAGCATTCCTAAAAGGCAACACCAAGGAGCATATGCTGATGTTTTATGCGGACGAGCAGCTCGCACGTTCTATCGGAGCGAATGAGCTGATTAAAGTTAAGTTCGAAGTGGATACGAATCCGCCAGATCACGCCGCCTTTGAAACCAGGTACAGACTGCTTCCCATTCCGTATGAAATCACGCTGTACGATATGCCGTCACTTTTTGCCGGGAAAATACACGCGGTCATTTGCAGGGCATGGAAAAACCGTGTCAAGGGCAGAGACCTTTATGATTATGTGTTCTATCATTCCAAGGAGACATCAGTAAATCTGGCGCACATCACTGCCCGACTTTCACAGTCCGGCTTCTTTCCCGCAGAAAAGCAAATCAAGATTGAAGATGTCAAGGAAATGCTTTTCAAGCGGTTTGCGAACATCGACTACGCGCAGGCAAAGCAGGATGTCGTGCCGTTTATAAAGAATCTCGGTGCGCTTGACATTTGGAATGCAGACTTTTTCTGCAGAATAACAGAAGGCTTAAAAGCAAATGCTTAAGCAACACTTTACTGATTTTCGCGAACATCTGACAGCCTTTTCCCTGTTTCCACAAATGATGGGAAGTTGTTGACCTGCAGTATTGAATTCAACAAAACTGTGCACCAGCATCACCTTCCCGGGAATCAGGGGGAAAATGTCAGCCTGTTTCATCAGCTTATTCCACCACTCTGGTATCGCCAGGTTTCCTGTTCTTTTTCACATAATCCAGCCATTCTTTTTCCGTGGAATAGGGGAAGAAGTTTTTTGGCGTGACGAACCCCAACTCCCAAGGCTCAAAATCCAGTTCGAAAGGCTCGCAGTCCTGATTGAAGTGCACAGGCATCCGAATGATGACGTTCATGTCCAACAACTCTTTCAGCAAACCCAGACCTTCATTGTTGATCACGGCATATTTCCTCGGCATCAAAAAGAACAGGTTGCCATTTTCACCGGCAGGCCGGCAAGCGATTCCCGAAAGCCTCATCTTGTCCTGATCCCACTCAAGCTCCTTTATTTCAACCGCGCCTTGCTGGATATGCATGTCGGTTGCCAGCAGCCAGGGATACCTGCGCGCTTTTGAAATGCGGAACAACCTGCATGAATTCGGAGGAATCACAAAAGGAACCCGCTTGCTGAAGGTTCCGACATACTCTTCCGTCCAGAATTCATAAACACGGCAGGCTTCTTCCGAATCAAATCCAAGCTTTTGCATGTCAAGTTCTGAACAATAGGGTTCGCCGTCCATGTTGAATACCGATACGAGGCTGTAACCGTCCCATCCGGCGTCAACTTTGAGCGTAAGGATGCGGCAGTAGTCTTCAGGGAAGACATGCTCGAAAAGATCCAGCGGCCTCGCCGATTGTTGTGTACGGGGAAGGCAAAGCTTGGCCATCCTCAATCTCGAATCATCCATGTTGATATAATTGTCACCCAGCATCAACGGGCTTCCCCCGCCCAACCCGAATATCGTGACTGCTATCCTCGCATGTTCAAGCGGAATCGGCTTGTCAATGGTAAGCAGGTTGAAGTCGTTCATGTACAGTTTCCTATGTGTGAAATAATTGGCTGCCACGTTCTGCAAAAAACTGTGCGTATTCGAATAATGCGGATCATGGAGAACATGCGTGGCGTTGCGCCAATCGCTCAGCGGACCACCCATGAGAGGGCGGCCCTCCCCAAAATCCCTTCCCACACGCGCCGCATCGATGAGACCTACATAACCGGGTATTGAAGATACAGCAGTTTGAATATGCGTATCCTTCCCTACGGTTTCCCGAATCTTCCCGAGCATGGCGCAGCCAGATTGCAAGGGTGTCTGCCAGGGGTCGTGCAGCAGGCTGTT
>CAZFWQ010000022.1:0-20788 GCA_964522755.1 uncultured Oscillospiraceae bacterium
ACACTTCACCTTCACGCACCGGATCAATCCTGAAGGCCCGTGCGCTGTTTCCATGGTGCGTGTAAAGGTAAAGCCCCTTCCCAAGTTCACCATTCTCACCTGTGAAGATCGACAGTGAAAAGTAGGAACCGAAACGGCTGAAGGGACATTTTTCAAGATCCAGCTGTATGGACATTTCCGCCTCCTTTTGGAACCACTCTTCGTGCTGTTCCCGCTGCTATTCTACCGGACGCTCAAACCTTTCCAGGACTTCATTGCGGGTTTCGTGTCTCATTTCCTTCCGATGGACCGCAAGTAGATGATCGATGTCTTCTTCGGTGATCTGTACCTGGGGACGGAAGGCATCCGAACAGGCGTACTCCCTGAGGCTATGCCGCAATTGGCGGGCTGCGTGGCGATTCTCAAGATCCGAGGAGAGATCCAGCGAGGTGATCAGGAGGCGCCCTTTGCCCAACCGCGCTTCACAGACAACACCAAGCGCACGATTGCCAATGAAGGAATCAATCATGCGCACGATAGGTGTCGGTTTGGTCCGCATGACATCCAGATCAAGAACCCGGGATGGGCGCAGTACATCCCACCACTGCCAGTTTGTGCACGACTCCGTGGGAAAGCTCGCAAACGCAGCATGCCCGGGATCACACAATATGCCCATGGTGAAACACTTCTGGTTCCTCTTCATAATCGGGTTCCAGAACAGCGTGGTGAAGCAGCCTCTTGTTGCATGGGGGATCTCCTCCGCCGTCAGTTCAAGGATCAAGGTGGCTCCTGCGTCAAGCGCCTCCGCCTGTTCCCTGCCCCAGGTGCGGCTCCATGTCAGCTCCATCGGTTTTTCGAGACATGTCTCGGGATAGACCCACAGATCCCATGCGTTGGTGATCCCGGTCCCCGGCAGAAACACCTCCAGCCTCACCTCGGCCGGGACAGCGAAAGACGAAAACTCCGCCGCAATCGTCCCCAATCTGGTCAGTTCGCCGCATGGAACAGTCAAAGGGGCAAACAAGCCCTCTGCGATCCCTTCGCCCTTCACTGCCTTCAATCGCCAGCCGAAGGCGGCTTCCTTCATGTCTCCGGCACCGGAATGGGCAACATCGATGTCTGCGGTGAATGTTTCACCATACGTGTAGGTGCGTTTGGGAAGACGGGCCAAGGGGACGGTTTCGCTGCAGAATTGCCTGAACTGCGCCGGGGTGACAATTCCTTTCTCCTTGCGCAGTGCAGTGACGATCCCTACCGTTGATGTTCCCTGGGGAGGATGATCATGAAATCCCAGCAGTTGAAAACCGGCAAGACCCGGCGTGCGAAGGGCAGACTCTATCTCTTCCTTATAGAGGAGCAGGCTCAGTTGCGCCGATGCCAGGACAAAATCATCCGCCAGCGCCAAGGTTCCCTTCTTCTTCATGAACTCCCTGATGAGATCCAAATTGAAGGCCTTGAAAACACCGGCATACTCCGGTGCTTCTTTTACATCGGGATAAACAGCCCACTGGCCCACCTCATGGGTAATGACCGGCTTGTCGATCCCGGCGATGCCATCGCGATAATCACTGGTTGTCTCCGGCGCCCGCAAATTGAAACGGGATGAATCCACGACATCGAATCCCGACCAGCGGATACCGGTAATGGGCTCGTCGAAATTCTCCCAGGTTCCCCCTTTGGGCCATGCACTCACGTAGAAGTCATCATCGCGGCCTTCCGTGTGCGGATGCGCAGTACAGCAATACCAGTGCCGACCGTCCACCTCTTTGCAGCGCGCTACCCTTTTCATGAGCACGGCCTGCGATTTGGCATCTTCTGCGCCGCTGTAAAGCAATTCGTTCCCCATCGTCAGCATGCAGAAGGAAGGATGATTTCCAAATGTGCTCAGGATTCTCAGCGCTTCCTGCTGAAGATACGCCAAGGTATCGTTGTCATCCGGCTCATTTCCCGAGCAGCCCGGCAGTTCGACGTTCAGGATGATACCCAGCAGATCGGCGGCGTCGAATGCGGCTTCCGGTGGGCAGCACGTATGGAAGCGGATATGGTTCAGGCCATGCGCCTTGTTCACGCTGAAGATCTTCAGCCAGTAACCGGTGTCGGTGGGGGGATAGCCTGTCATGGGGTGCACGAAGTTCTCCAGGGCGCCGCGCAGAAAGGTCGGCCTGCCGTTGACCGCCAGCATGTTTCCTACTTGGGAAAGTTGGCGCATGCCGAACCGCACAAGATGGACATCTTCCCCTATGGCGGTGCGAAGGGTGGAAACCAACTGATAAGTCTCCGGGTTGAATTCATCCCACAGACGCATTTCTTCACCGAGTTCCAGTTCATGGACAACCGTATGCAGCCCGGGTTCACAATCCAGGTCGAAGGCTCCACAGATCTCAGGAGAGGGTGTTTGCACGGTTCGGCACACCAACATGACAGGAGCAGGGGTTTGCACGGTTTGGCACACAAACGTGACCGCAGCCGGGCAGCAAGCCTCGTCATCATTCGCATAAGTCAATGCAAGTCGGACCGCCTTGGATTCGACAAGGGGATATGCCTGCACTTCCACAATCCGGAGCCGTTGCCGGACCTTGATCTCCATCCTGCCCGTGATGCCGTTCCAGGCAAATTCCCCAAAAACAGTGTGATGTCCGCCGCAGTTGAGCCGCCTGCGCCGATCGGTCTCCAGCACCAGATCCTCGCCTTGTGTTCCATCAGCGATGTCCGGGCGGGCTTCCGTCTTTTGATTTGAATTGTCCACCATGATGGTCAGCCGATTTGTTCCAGGCCTGGCTATACCGCTGAGATCATAGAGATGCGGGGAGACCAGGCTGTCCCGCATACCCAGCGGGGTGCCGTTGAGCCAGGCAAACGTCTGCCAGCAGCAACGTTCGAGAAAGAGCTCCACATGAGCATCACAGTCAGCTGCAGCAAGCACGGTATCCCTGCAATACCAGGCAGGGCCGACATAGTCGGTCGCGGGAGTCAGTCCGCCGATGCGTTTTTTGGTGAAAGGCTGTCCAATCCCGTTGGTCTGGGTTGTGCCCGGCAAGTTGACTGAATGCCCGTCAATGGGGCCGTTGAACCATTTATCCGCCAGGCCCCGCCGTTCGGGATCGAGTTTGCACGACCAGCTTCCCGCAAGCGAGATGACGTTCCTGCCCAAAGGATTCGCATTCATCGCCTCGTTCCTTCCTCAATCTCCTGCCCTGTAAATGCGCAGAAAGAAACTACTTATATCGCAAGGAATATGGCGCATTCACAGGGCTTCCTGGTGATTCGCCGCGAAGCATGTACAGTCTACCCCGAACTTACCTTACAAACCGGTATTGTTATAGCGTTCCTTCAGAATCTCGTTGTACTCGGCATTGCCCGGATAGTTGACGCTTTTGTAGACACTCAGCCATTGGCCATCCTTTAAAAGCTCTTCGGCAAGCTGCGCCATCACCGCCCACATGATATACGCCGCGGCAAGTCCGGAAGCAGGACACATGGGTGCTTCCAGGCCTTCCACTTCCATCATGGCGTCACCGAACGGTGCACAGTTGTCAAGCAGAATGTCATTCAGTTCCATGAGGCGCTTTCCACTGGCATGATCGGACTTGATGCGGGACGAATAAGTCACGGAAGTCATCGCAATCACTTTCACACCCATGGCACGAGCTTCCAAAGCCAGGTCAATCACATTGACTGTTTTTCCTGACACCGAGCCGATAATCAGCACATCGCCACTGCGGACATTCGAGGCTCTCAAGGCATAGGCGGCCAGTCCCTCCATTGATTTGCCCTTCCCATCACCGGGACGGGTCCGCACAGCATCTTCCACCACCAGCCCGTATTTGAAGGCCCTCATCAATACAGGCCCTCCGGCCCTGCCTATCAGTTCCGCGTTGAGAAGATGTCCCGTGTCGAAAACATGAACGCAGCCTCCGCCAAGCACACTGTCTGCAATCACTCTGGCGGCGGCCTTGATGGCATCGCTTTGCGTCGCCCGGATGGTGGAAAAGTGTTCCTCTGTCTTTTGGAAGTAGGTGTCGAGAATCATTTGCGTGTCCTCCCTTATCCCATGTAATCGATTTGATTTTTGTATTGTTTCATCAGAACCTCGTTATGCCTGTCACCGCCATCAATGTTCGCACTGATGAAAACCGGTGGAACCTGCCCAAGTTTCAGGAACATTTCCGTGGCCTCCGCCACAATGGCATTGACGATGGCCGCTCCCGTTACGGTTGAAGTGGGAGAAACTTTTTGCGGGAACCCTTCCAGACTCACGGCGGCATCGCCAAAGCAGCCACAGTTGTCAATCGTGAGATCGCTTGCTTCAAACAGTCTTTTTCCGGAGGACCCTCTGGATTCGGACTGCCTGGAATATTCAAGTGATGTGATGGCCACGACATACGCACCCAACTTCCCGGCCTCCAGTGCCAGTTCCACTGGTACGGCATTCCTGCCGGAAACGGAATGTATGAATATCATGTCTCCCTGCCTCAAGCCGGTTTTGAGTGCAATTTCCCTGCCGTAGCCATCTTTGCGTTCCAACGCGGAAGTATCCGTAATAGGCACGGTATCGCACTGAAGACCCTTGGGAAAGATCGGATTGATTACAGCCAGGCCGCCGGTTCGATAAAAAGCTTCCTGGCTTAAAATGCCTGCGTGGGTGCACCCGAAAAAGTAAACCTTCTTCCCATTCATCACGGTGTCAACAAGCCGTTTCGCAGCCTCCCTGATCGATTCGCCCTGTGTCCCTTCAATCGCATCAAGGATCTCATGCAGGATTTGAAAATATTGATGACTGACCATGGTTCCCTCCCGTTTCAAATCATTCCGGCTGACAGCCCGGTATCCATGGATTCCACAACCCGTTATTCCTTATACCTTTCAAAACCTGGTGACAGCAGTCCATCGATTTCACTTGGAGTGATGTTGGGATTTTCCATCATCAGGTGAAGCACCGCTCCCCCGGCTTGCACTCCATATCGGGCACGCTCCACCCGAATATCAGGGTAAGTATCCGTCAATCTTTTTTGGAAGGCTTGAAAAAAATGCGCGCTCCCCTTCCACGCCCCGCCGCAGGCGGTGACCGCACACTGGGAAGGGGATGTCCCGGTCTTCCTTATCAGGCCATCCACCTGGGCAGCCATGGCTGATGCGGCTTTTTCGTATATTCCGAAAGCCACATCGTCACCCAGCGCGGCGGCTGTACCTACAACCGGGGAAGCAGCGCCTACGACAGTTCGCGGATTTGGGGCCCCATATATCAAGGGAATGATGTCATGAAGCTTTTTCAGTTGATAATGTTCCATCAGGAGTGCAGTCAGCAGCGTGGATTCACCCCAACCGTCATTTGCCCGGATTGCCGCGGCAATCCCGTCCCTGCCGATGGCATATCCGCTTCCTTCATCACCGACCAGACTGCCCCATCCTCCCAAATGGGTGTGGACAATCCCGTCCAGACACAGGGCAACCCCCGAACCCGTGCCTGACAGAGCTACAATTCCGTTTTGGGACAGCGAACCGGACAGGCAGTGCATCATCGCTTCCCTGACGGGAACCAGTCGGCAGTCAGGCGAGAATTCCCGAAGAACACGTTCGAAAAGCATCATGGGGCCTACGATTGAGACATAGGCCGTTTGCGGGAGATCGCGCGGGTGGTCTGCCTGCCAGGGGGCCAGGCACCGCGACAGGCTATCGCGCATATGGTTTTCCACCGCTTGCGCTGCTTCAAAATTCGTGTTGACGGATGCCGAGCCGGCAACGGACAAAATGCTCATCCCACCATCAAAAAGCACGACAGCCAGCTTTGTACCGCCGCCATCGACCGAAAGAAAGACTGAAATACTCTTCACCCCAAACCATTATTCAGATGCGGATGGATCTGGAAACATCACTTCCATTGACTCTTTCAGCATTATATCTTTGAATTTCCATGAAGAAAAGAGAGAATCATTTATGAAAAGTATACAAAACACCGAGACAAGGGATAATTGCTGCGGCCTGCGGCAATCCTACCTGCTCTTTGTCAGTTGCAGGCACATAAAATGCAGATTTGTAGATATCATCTCATTTTGAATACGTGCCGAGACTGTTTCTTGTGATATTTGTATACTTTTTTCCAACTTTTTTTCATTTGTTTTCATCATGCAGTGAGATAAACTGCATAGCGTCACTGGCGAAGTATTCGTCTGTGTCAAAAAAAAGCAGGAGGAGCATTCATGAGAAAAGTGAGAAAATGGGCAGTACTGATTTGCATTTTGGCCATGTTCACCACGACCCTGGCCGGGTGCGGGAGCACTCCAGCCCCGGCAGCGACAACTGCGGCAGCGACAACTGCGGCAGCCACCACTGCAGCCGCGGCAACCGAGGCGGCGACAACTGCGGCGGCAACAACCACCGAAGCTGCAACCGACGCGCCGACCGAAGCACCCAAGGAACCGATCACCATCGTTTACAAGCGATATATCGGACCTGAAACGGCGACGGACACCTTTTACAAAACAGCCGTGGGCAGCTATCTTCTTGAAAAATTCAACGTGAAGATTGAATTCCTTGGCTCCCGTGAAGACACCTATCGCCAGGAGTTGATCACAGACGCGGCCACAGGCAGCTTGCCCGATATCCTGACCGTCTGGGTATATGCCAGCGGCGGCGGCGGCGACGAACTAAAACTGCTGCTCAAGGGCGGCCAGGAAGGCTTGCTTGCTCCCTTGGGCGCTGCCATCGACAAATATGCGCCTACAGTCAAGGCGGCCATAGCAAAGGAAAACCTTCCCCTGTACACCCAGGAGTGGATGTATAGTCCTGCCATGAATGGTGAAGTGTATCTGATTCCCCATACCCTTCCCGCACCGGACGCGGAAAAGATTGAGGCAAATGGCTGGGCGATGTACATCCGAAAAGACATCGCGAAACAACTCAATATTTCCACCGCCATGTATTTCAAGACGCCAGAGGAATTCTTGAAGGTGCTGAGGGACATCAAGGCGCTGAAGGCTCTTGATACCAACGGGAAGCCCATCTATCCCCTTGGCGGCATCGCGCAGTGGGGCGTCCTGATGAGCACCTATCTCCGTTCCTTCGACTGGGGCGGCGTGAATGGCGTGGATCTGGATGCCGACAAGAAAATCGTCCATTTCATGAACACGGATTTTGCCTGGAATGAAGTACTCTTCGCACGTCAGCTGATAAAGGAAAAGCTCCTGGACCCCGAAGCACTGACACAAACTTTTGAAACCGGATCCGAAAAAATCGCACAAGGAAAATATGCCGTGATCCCCATGTACGCGGGCGGAACACCTGGGCAGGCGAATGGGTACATGAAGGCATTGACCTCCGATCATCCGGAAATGGAATATGACATTCTCGGGAACATGGCCACCAATAAAGGCAATGGCACGGTTGTCATCAATACGGGCATGCCCACCCACTTCGCAACGGCCTTATCCTCAAAGGCCGATGTTGATTTGCTCATGCCCATCATCGAGTATATGCAGACACCTGAGTTCAGAGCCATCGACGCTTACGGAAAACAGGGCGTGACATGGGATTTTGATGGCAATGGCATGGCCGTTCTGAAACCCGAGTTCAAGACAGCCTACCTCACGGATGAAAAAGATGCGAACGGCGAAACATTCAGCGAAGCGCAGGGCTTGCTGCGATTCAGCTTCCTGAATACCGTCGCGGGTATCGACAAAAACATCTACAAAATCTTTGGCGGTACGGTGACGCCTCGATACCCATTGGATCCTACCATGACGGATGAAGTGAATCGCAGGTTGTCGCTGGCCTATGAAAAACTGGAATTCGTGAACAAGCTGAATATCTCCTACCTGATGGAATCATACCCGAACAAAGACCAGCTGGAACCTGCCCTTGGCGCCCAGAAGGCCACTCTGATGCAGTGTTTCCTCGCAGGCACCGAAAAGGAAGCCAAGAAAATATTCGACGATTATAAGGCTAGCCTTGAAAAAGCCGGACTCCCGGACTATCTTGCCTACCTGCAAAAAGCATATGATGCCGAACCGGACAAATACTGCTTCTACATCACAAATGTTCAGTAGCCTTTATAAATTTGTAAAATAGAAATGTTTGCCCGGAAGAAGAAATCTCGAATTCTTCTTCCGGGCAATTCCTGTGGAAATGGGATATCGATGGATGGCAATGATATTGAAAGGCCGGTGAATGATTCATGACTCAAAGCGAACAGACGATTTCTCAAGGAAACGCCAATCATCAAGTGAAGCGTCGCCCCCTGTTGGGCAGCCTCAAGAGGAATTACCAGTACTATCTGATATTGATTCCTGCCGTTCTGTTCTTTATCGCGTTTTGCTACATACCCATTTATGGGATTACCATGGCGTTTCGGGAATTCCAGTATAACAAGGGGATCTTCTTCAGTCCTTGGATAGGGTTCAAGTATTTCAAAACATTTTTCAATTATTTCGCCTTTTGGGACTTGATCAAGAATACGCTCATCATCAGTTTCTTGAAAATCGTGGTGGCATTCCCGTTGCCCATCTTTTTCGCATTGATTCTCAACGAAGTCACTTCCTTGAGGACGAAACGGTTCATTCAAACCGCTTCCTATCTCCCCCATTTTATTTCATGGGTTACCGTTGTCGCATTGTTGAACCAATTCGTTGGCCTGGAAGGAATTTTGAACCAGGTCAGGGAGACAATGGGGCTTGAGAAGATCTTCTTCATGAACGATGGCGCGTACTTTTACCTTATCATGTTTGGATCTTATGTTTGGAAAACGATAGGCTACAGTGCCATAATATATATTTCTGCTCTGGCGGGCGTCGACCAGGGTCTTTATGAGGCGGCGACCGTTGATGGAGCAGGCCGGTGGAAAAGAATGTGGTATGTCTCTATCCCGTCCATCCTGCCAACAGCCATCGTGCTGTTTTTGCTGAGTTTATCCAGCATTCTGTCGGCCGGATGGGATCAGATTTACTTATTGCGCCAACCTGGCAATAAGGCTTTTTCAGAGATTCTCGACACCTACATCATGGATATGGGTTTGCGCAACGGCCAGTTCGGATATGCCACCGCGGTATCCCTCTTTCAAAGTGTAATCGGATTGTTTCTGGTGCTGGGCACCAACTATGCGATCAAGAAAAAATCGGAAGTTAGTTTGTTTTAACCAATCTGGACCATCCGGATAAGGAGCGCCTATGAAAAAAACGAATTCATTCTCTTCTATTCTTACAGAAGCAGTGATACTTTTCATATTGATCCTCTTTGTGATCACTTGCCTCTATCCCATATGGAACATTTATGTGTACTCCTTCAACAAGGGTTTGGACTCCTTGAAGGGGCCTCTGTTCTTTTTCCCGCGCATTCCGACTTTTGACAATTTTGCGATAGCTTTTGCGGAAAACAATATCATGTCCGCCTTCAAGATTTCAATTCTCAGAACGGTCATCGGAACGGTGTCCGCCTTGCTTTGCACCTCTTCCCTGGCTTTCGTGATGACAAAGAGGCATTTGCCGGGGTATAAATTCTTCTCGACATTCTTCTTCATCACCTTCATGTTTTCCGGCGGAATGATTCCCTATTTTTTAACAATCAAAACATTGGGACTATATGATAACTTTTGGGTGTACATCATACCGGCTTTATACAGTTACTGGTATATGATTCTTTTCCGTTCCTTCTTCGACACAATCCCGGCCAGCATCGAGGAGTCTGCCTGGATGGACGGCGCATCACCCATGACTGTTTTTTTCAGGTTGATCATTCCCATGTCCACCCCCGTATTTGCCGCCGTGGCCTTGTTCATCGGAGTCGGCCATTGGAACGACTGGTTTGTTGGCGCGTTTTACATCAAAACGCCAGCCCTTGTGCCCCTTCAGACATTGTTGAGAAGTTTGCTGCAGGAAGTGAATATGATGGATAAGATGGGTGAGTTGTCAGGGTCGTTCTTCAAGACCATCACGAAGGACATAACCCCCTACTCTGTCCGATCAGCCATTGTCGTCATCACCGTTACGCCGATTATCATGATCTATCCGTTCATGCAAAGGTTCATGGTCAAGGGCATCATGCTGGGAGCCGTGAAAGGATAGGCGTCTGCCGGGATGTCCACTGAAAAACGCATGTCATGAAGAAGAGTGGAAATCAGCGGTTGACGATATGATCGTATGTATGCGACATCAATGCATGACGACAAGGTCGGATGAAAGAGGTAATGAATGTATTTCAATGACGAATGGATTTGTGCTCATCTTGGTGATGATTATGCGAGTTTCAAGGGAGCAGTGGTACCCCCCATCTTCCAGAACTCACTGAACGTGTTCCAAACCGCAGAAGATATGAGCAAGTATTGGGATACCCTCCGTGAATCTGGAGAAGAAACACAACATATGTATGGGCGGGTCTCAAATCCCACCATAGAGATCCTTGAAAAGAAAATTGCCGCACTGGAAAGGGCGGAAGCCTGCATATGCCTGGGGTCAGGCATGGCCGCCATCACTTCCTCGCTCATCCACTTCCTGACCGCCGATGACCATGTGGTTGCCGTCAGCCAGATGTATTCCCGCGGGTTCCTGAATTATCTTGAGCGCTTCAAAATTGCGCACACCATTGTCTCGGGTGTAAGCATCGATGAATTTGCGTGTGCAATTCAAAACAACACGAAAGTCATCTATCTGGAATCACCCTCCTCGATGTTTTTCTCATTGCAGGATTTGGAAGCCATAGCTTGCCTGGCACGTTCCAAGGGAATCATCACGATCATCGACAACACCTATTCCACTCCGATCTTTCAAAAGCCGATTCCTTTGGGGATTGATTTGACCGTGCATTCCCTGTCCAAATACATCGGAGGCCATAGTGACATCATCGGCGGAGCCATAACCGGAAGTCGTGAAAACATCAAGGCGATTGCAAAAGCAGAACGAGGCTCGTTGGGTGGGATTCTGCACCCGTTTGAGGGATGGCTCGCACTCAGAGGCATCAGGACCCTGCCGATTCGCATGAAGCAGCACCAGCAAAGCGCCTTGAGGGTTGCTGCGTTTTTGCAGCATCATGGGAAGATCCTGGACGTATTCTATCCGGGTCTTGAAAGTCATCCCCAATACCAGTTGGCTAAAAAACAAATGACTGGTTTTTCCGGCTTGATGAGCTTTACCATGGAAACGACGCTTGAGAAGGCAAATGCTTTCGTGAACAGCCTGGAAATGTTTAAAATCGGCGTAAGCTGGGGTGGATTTGAAAGTTTGATCATCAATCCCCGTTGCTTTGATTCAGAAGGAAAATCCAAAATCCTAACCCGGATTCATATAGGGCTGGAAAACGCCGACGATATCCTGAATGATTTGGAACTGGCTGCCCGAAAGCTATAATAACTTTGGCATGCGGGTTTCCTATGTGAAACAGCAGGCAGGTTATCAACGGGAAACAGCGTGTTCATCGCACACATGAAAGGATTCAAGCATGTTGGAAAACATCATGGAAAACTATTTGAACGATATGGTCGTCACCTTGCAGGAAGTGATTCGAATTCCAAGTAAAAAGGGTATTGCCGCTGCCGGCATGCCTTTTGGGGAAGAACCCTTCCGTGCACTGGAATACATGCTGGCCAAAGGGAGAGAATTAGGCTTTGACACCGTCAATGTGGATGGATATGCCGGGCATGTGGAGTATGGGCAAGGAGATGAGATCATTGCCGTTCTCGGACATTTGGACGTAGTTCCTGAAGGTGAAGGATGGACATACCCTCCATACGGAGGAGTCATAAAAAATGGAAACATCTATGGCCGCGGTGCCTGTGACAACAAGGGGGCCTGCGTGGCAAGCCTTTACTGCCTGAAAGCCCTGAAAGATTCCGGCATCATGCCCAAACGCAGAATCCGGATCATCTTTGGCACGGATGAGGAAACCGGCATGGAGGATATGACCTGCTATTTCAAGAAACAGCCTTTGCCGACTTTCGGATTTTCCCCGGATATCTCATATCCCATCTATCATGCGGAAAAAGGCATCATGCACATACGTGCGGAATATGCCGGCGACATGACGCCAATCCTTGAATTGACAAGTGGCGATGCATACAATACGATTCCGGGTCAAGCTTCCTGTGTTTTGGACTTGAAACGCGTCAGTGAAGAAGAGCGCAATCAATTGAAAAAAGCAATCGATTGTTTACCGGATGTCGGTTGCCGGGGAGAAATGGAAGACGCTGAAAGAGGGCTGATCATCAGGGTCTATGGAAAGAAGGGCCATGGCGGCACTCCAAAAAGCGGAATCAATTCGGCACAACGATTGATGAACATGCTGTCCGATGCGCTGTCAGGTGCGGAAATGAATCCTTTCCTGCACTTTATAAGGAGCAAGCTTGGTCTTGAGTATTCGGGTGAACTGTTGGGTATTGCTGCAACGGACGACATCAGCGGAGAGCTGACGGTAAATGTGGGCATTGTCAATATTCATCAGGGTTCCGCCCAGCTCTGCCTGGACATCCGTTACCCGGTGACTGCCGATGGGCAACCGATCGGAACATCCATCGCAAGGCAGATGAATGATGCGGACTTGAGCGTCACAAATTTTCATGATTCGGTTCCAAATTATGTGCCTGCTGAAAATATCTGGCTAAAGAGGCTGCAGGCGGCATACGAGGAGATCACCGGAGAACCGGCTGAATTGCGCGCCATGAGCGGTGGCACATATGCCCGTGCGCTGCAAGGAAGAGGTGTGGCATATGGCGGTAATTTCGGCGGCGGCGGCGGTCATAATGCGGACGAGTTCTACCCTATCGTGGATTTGGCAAAACAAGGAAAAATCTGCCTGTTCACCCTCTACAAGCTTGCGTGCGAAGACTAGCCGGCAACGGAATCAACATGGCAGGGGAATCAAACGGTAAGGGAACCATAGTAGTAATGAAATCAAAACGGTAAGGGAACCATAGTAGTAATGAAATCAAAACGGTAAGGGAACCATAGTAGTAATGAAGTCAATATGACAAGTGAGTCGAGACAGCAAGGGGAACCAATATAATGGACAAGATATTCTATCAAGACAACCGGAAAGCGTTCATGGGAAATATGCAAAGTGGAAGCATCGTCCTCCTCTTTGGTTCATCTGCCCCATACCGGAACAGCAAAGGATATTACGGAAAATCACTGGACATGGATTTCTTCTACCTGACCGGATTGCAGGATTCAAGCTGCATCCTGGCCATGTGGAAGGAGAATGGGACCGTTAGGGAAAGAATCTTTATCCATCAGGCAAATCCGGATGAAGAGAAATGGTCCGGGATCCGTTTGACGAATGAACAGGTTGAATGGATATGCGGTATTCGGGAAATCGATTATCTGGATAAATTCGATGCTTTTTTACTTGACATGCTTGGCAGCGGAAACATGCGCACCCTTAACCTTGACATTGTTCCATGGAACGATCAGGACGTCGCCCTCCCCATTCACACATTCATATCGATGATAAGCCGGCATTTCCCTGGCATTTTGATTCAGAATTGTGCAGGTACCATCGCAGACATGCGAATGGTGAAGCAAACGGATGAGATTGCGGAAATACAAAGGGCAATAGAAAATGCGAAAAACGGCATAGAAGCCATGATGCGTGGAGTCAGGCCCGGCATGCATGAATACCAGCTGCAGGCCATTGCTTCGAATTGGCTGTATATGCATGGCGAGACGGTGGCTTCTCCAATGGTCGCCACCGGTGGAAATGCGGTAATCCTTCATTATCCAAGCAGCAGATCTCAAATAAAGGAAAGCGACCTTGTATTGATTGATTTTTGTCCTCGGCATAACCATTATGCTTCGGATATTTCAAGGGCATTTCCGGCAAATCGAAAATTCTCCCCCCGTCAAAGAGACATATACAATATTGCGCTGGATGCCAACAAGCACATGATTGACATAGTGAAACCCGGCATGACCTTCAAGGAAATGAATGAACGCTGCAGGCAGTTTCTCGGCAAATCCATGATGTCCATCGGACTCATCGACTCTCAAAAAGAGGTTGAAAGATACTACTATCACGGAGTCAGTCATTTTATCGGCCTGGATATCCATGATGTAGGGAATATCGATATTCCCTTGCTGGAAAATGTAGTGCTTTCCATTGACGCAGGCGTCTATATCAAGGAGGAAGGCATTGGTTTGCGCGTGGAAGATACTGTTCTGGTTACGGGAAAAGGTGCGATAAATCTTTCGCAGTCCATTAAAAAGGAAGTCAGTGATATTGAAGAATTGATGTCGGGTGCATGAGCGGGAATGCATAGAACAAGTTATTCCTTTACAAGCCCTTTGCGGCATTGAAGTTTCTTGTCTCTACTCAGCGTAATGTGCTATGATCCAACCATGATGTGAATAAATAATGACGGGGCATTCAGTGTATATGAAATTTAAGAATATATTCAACAATTTCATCAGAAAACATAGATTTACCCGTAAAATAAATCTTGCCATCATCGTTTTGATTATATTGCCGATGACCATCACCAGTTGGTTATTCTATCAACGCATCGCCAGGGTGAACGAAGATTATATCAGTGAGTCCTATTTGAATTTAGGACAACGTTATGTTGATTCGGTTGACTTCAACATCAAGACTTTTCAATTCTATATAAGAAATGCCGCTCAAAACAGCCGAATCATAAATATTTTGGAGAATAAGGAATTATATACCACCGAAAACATTCTTGTGCTTCAGGACTTGATGAAAAACGAGTTGAGCAATGTCATTCCCATCAACATGCAGCAGTCAGTTATAAAGTATTCCGTATATTCCACGAATGATCAGTTCCCCATAGATGGGAATGTAATGGGCAACACATCCAGCAAGGATGATATATTGAATCGCATCACATGGAAAGAAGGCAGTATTTTCAGCACATCCGCCGGATTGAAAAGGGATATACTTTCCCTCATCGAGCCGGTTCTGTCCATGAAGTCAAAAACCAAAGCAGAAACGATAGGATTCGTCAGAATTGACTTGCTGTGCAGCATGTTGTTTGACATGGGCGATACCTATTCTAAACAGATGGCAGATTTCTACATCATGAGTGAAGATGGCAGGATTGTTTTCAAGAACAGGGGAAACCTTGATTCTGACCTTCAGGAAATAGCTGCCCGCAACAACAATGATATATTCGACACGGTGAAACCAAGCACACCCTCCGCAGCAAGCAAGAGCTTTCATACGATGAACCGTTTACGATATGTCGTCATCCAGAAATCTGTAAACACGGTGAATGCCATATGAATGCTGGTATTCCCGTATAGTGAAATCGACCAGAAAATACGAGAGTCGGGCATTTTTTTGGTGTATGCCTTGGGATTGTTCGGCTTCATGTTTTTCCTTTTTACATGGTTGTTGAATGTCGTGTTTTCACAAAGAATGAATCAGCTGATTCAGAAAATGCAGAAGGCTCAAAGCGGTCAGATACAGAAATTCGAGATTATCAACGGAACAGATGAAATTGCCACGCTGGATCGCCAATTCAATATCATGATGAAACAGTTGAATCAACTGATAGATGAGAATTTCGTTCAGGCCCTTCTAGTCAAGGATACGCAATTGATTTCACTTCAGGCGCAAATCAATCCGCATTTCCTCTTCAATACGCTCCAGGCGATTGATTCCATTGCCATCACAAACGGAGTGATGGAAATATCGAAAATATGTCAAAAACTGGGCAGCATGTTCAGATATAACATAAACATCAATCTCCATGAGACGTCAATGCTGAAAGATGAGATCGAGAATGTATCGAATTACATATACATCATGAAACTCAGATTCAGAAATCAATTTGATATTTTTTATGATATTCCGGATGAATTGATGAATTGCAGGATTTTGAGATTCATCCTCCAGCCTATTGTTGAAAATTCTTTGAGCCATGGCTTCAAGAGCAAGGAAAAGATGGGAACCGTCGAAGTTTCGGCCGAGATCAGCAATGGTAAAATCATGCTCACTGTCGCGGATGATGGCGAAGGAATCGATACCGAAACGCTCAACAGCATACGTGATGAATTAGAGATGAATGAAATACACATACAATCAAAATCCAAAGCGAGTGACAACATCGGTTTATTGAATGTGCACTTGCGGCTGCGGCTGACATATGGAAAAGATTATGGACTTCAAGTGTTCAGCCAAATGAATGTGGGTACTGAAGTGATCATGTGGCTGCCGTTGTTTGATGAGAATGCAAGGAGAGAATAGCATGTACAATATTCTGATTGTCGATGATGAGTATCTGATACGGGAGGCAATCTCTTCCAAAATCAAATTCTTCGAGTTTCCTTATGAAAACATATACTTCGCAGACAATGGACACGAAGCCCTGGAAATCGTCGAAAAGAACCCCATCGATATCATGATGGTCGACATACGCATGCCCGGTATGGATGGACTTGCACTGATCGGGAAAGTGAAAGGGCTGAGGAAAAACATTCATTTCATCATAATCAGCGGTTATGCAGATTTCGATTATGCTCGGGATGCTCTCCAGAATGGCGTGGAAGCCTATTTGTTGAAGCCGATTGATGACGACCAGTTTGTCAGCACATTGAATCGGCTGAGAGAAAAAATAGATCTTCATTATAAGAAACTGCTGCAAACGAATGAAATGGAATCGAACATTCAAGCACTATCCGTCGAAAGAGAAATGAACCTTCTTTTACATGCACTGCCAAAAAAAGCACCGGATGATGAACGAAATGGATCAGGCTTTTTCCAACAATATGGTGCCGGGTTTTTTCAACTTATGATGATCAGGTTGGAAAACAGAACAGTTGATGACGAGAACATGTTCACGCTGGTTAAAAAGCAGATTATCAAACTAATAGGTGAAAAGGCTAACAGACGCGAAGAGTGCATCGCCATTGATGACTATATGCATCTGAATACCATGCTGATCATCTTTCATCATTCGAGTCATGAGCAGATGACTGCTGCCGTGAATGATGTCTTTCGCACATTGGAGACAGTGATTCGCGAAAATAAAGGCATTGCCATTGGCACAAGCGCCATGCATGATACCATTAACAAGCTGCTGTACTCAGAATCTCTTTGGGCAAGCGACCTGCGACTTCTGTATAAAGACCGTGCTTGTTTTGCCTACAAGAATGATTTTGGCATGAAAGCGCTGCCCAAAGGCTATTATGATGACTTTAAGGTTTTACTGGAAACGAAAGAATTGCAATTGTTTGAAGCAAGGATTAGAGAAGTGCTGGATGCCGATAGAATTCTCACGACGATGCATGGAAATATCAGGGACGTTGTTCGTGAGCTGCTGTCTCTGATCTCTCAAAAAAGCGACTTGAGCGATTCAATTCATCGTGCCAATGCCGATGAGTGCATTGAAAATGCAAAGAACATCGATGATATCGTCACTTATGTTTATAATTATGCAGAAAGTGTCTTTTTCAAGGATCTGGTGATTTCGACAAATTGTAAGGATATCATTGAAAAGGTCGAAAAATATATCCTGATCCATTATAAAAAGAGATTGGTCCTAAGGGAATTGGCGGTCTCTCACAACATGAACAGCAACTACATGTCGAGCATTTTCAAAAAGATTCTTGGAAAAGGATTTTCGGATTACCTGACGCAAGTGCGTCTGAAGCATGCCTGCGATATGCTGTTGAATACGAAAATGAGCATCAATGAAATTGCCCTGGAGTCGGGTTTCGAGAACAGCTCCTATTTTTATCGCGTATTTAAAAACGCCTTTGGCATCACGGCGCTAAAATATAGAAATCATGCTTCCTATTTGAACTCTGAGCAGCACGGCTGACCAGATAGTGACACAAAGGGTTCTGGCCAGCCTGTTCAGAACCAACGCGGCTCTTCTTGTCACTGCACCAGCGTGGCCAAACTATATGGCCGGCGGCGGGGGCTCGTCAAATTGGGGAAGAAAATGACCGCACATCGTTTCTCCCTCCACGAATACCGACCGGAGATGCTCGACATAGCTGGGAATGACGGTCCGATAGGAGATCAAAGTGCCTTCACAGCCTCGATCCAGAATCGCCTCAGCGTGTTTGGCCATGTATTGTTTTGCCAGATCCATCGCACGGTCGCAGGTTTCCGTTACAATCTTCTTCTGTTGATCGGTGAGTGAATCCGGATGCGCATGGTCGCAGAATGCCGCAAGACTTTTCAACGCCTGCGCACATTCGAGATGAATCACGGTGCACTCGATCCGGTTGATCAGGAACCGGAGAAGTGCCCGTCCCGATGGCCGCGTGGCTGTTTCAAGGCAGGGGGCCAGTGCCTTGGCAACAACTGCAAATCGCTTGCCAGCCTCGTCAATCGCATTGGCATCCCACGACTTCGTCCAGTTCAACCCCGGTCGCACCCAGCATGCGTTCACACAAAAACCGATATTGAACATCTTTTCGCGCGACAGGTTGTCCAGTTCATCGAGCTCATGCATCATGCATGCAAAGCTGTCGGCGTCCGGCACGCCAAATGCACCGGCACATTCCATATAGAACAACAGTGGCTCAATGGGTCCTTTCAGACAGGCCCTGGCTGCATAGGCGATGCAAAGCCGGTTCTCCGCCGTTCGCCAGTGGTTGAACGCGATGCCTTCAACCAGGTCCGCACCGGTGATTGCCTGTGCAAATTCAACCAATTGCCGTGCACCCTCCACTGAGTTCTGCTGGAGGTACATGTTGCCGTCAAACTCTATCCAACTGTAGAGCATGGTGCGCTGGATGGTCTTCTTGTCAAATCCCATGGTCGAAAGGTTCGCAACCGCCTTGCGCGCTCCGTGCGAAGGCAGAAAACTGAGCGAAACGCTCTCAGGAACATAGCGTTGCATGATGGATAGCAGCACTTTCAGAGAATCGGCGCATGTAATGTAGGCTCCGATGTTGAAAGCCGGTTTTGCATTGATACCGCTTTCAGCCTGAAGTTCTTCGACGATTCCGATGTTCCGCGCCAAACTCCGCAGGCCACCTTCCAATTGCTCCAGATCTTCCTTGAGCGTGGAAACCATCTGGTTGTCTTCGAGTACGCTCTCCCCGAACAGTTCGATCAGGAAAACCTTGAGTTCATCCACGGTTAGGGTTTTCAACGAATTGCCGCATTCGGGGGTGACCAGCTCGAATGTATCAATCAACGGGTAAAGATCCATGATTTCCCGGCAGATCGCAACACCATCCGCATGGCTGTACCCGGTAGGCTCGACGGACAACTGGACGTGCATGCCAACGCGCTTGCATTCGGCCATGACCGCATTCAACCACTCCGTGGCCAACTGGCTGCGTTTCTCGGGTTGATCCACCACGGCCTCGATCTCCGGAATGCAGAACACTGTGCGATTCCGAATATTGCGTGTGAAAAGTTCTTCCTGGGGCAGGTCATGTCGGGTGCCGTAAAAGAAGTTTCCCCCCTGGACGTGCTGCCCGTTTTCCGGATATCCATACCACTGGCCACGGTAACTGTGGAACGTGATGTGGTTCATCCGCAACCGCGCAAGGTTGCGCACATATTCCACTGCTTCCGCCAGGGGATACGACGAGATGTCCATTGTGAAGTTGATGTGCTGGCGAATTCCCCGTGTTTTGACCACCGGAGTAATGATGATTTCACCCGCGACGATGGCTGATAGATTCAGGCAGTCGGGCAGCAAGGGCCCCAGTACATCGAACCATATCCCGCACCGCTCCAGCCATTCGTACACCGCATGCAGGACGCAGGCGGCATCATGACCGGCGAGGGTGATTTTTGTCCGATGGCCGTCCCTGGACACTCGCAGAGCATACTGTGTCTCCTTTAGCGCCGAATCCACCAATAACCTGAAACGATACGATTCGTTTTCGTCTTCCAATACCTTTTCGTCATTGCAAACGACCTTGAGTGCTGTGGTGCGTTCCAAAAAGAAGCGCAGCTCATGTGCTGCATACGACAATGTCTCATCCGCATGATCCGTGATAATGCAGGCAGTTTTCATCAATATGCTCCGTGGCTGCATGCCACGACCACGAACTTCCCACAGGTGCCCATGGCCTTCAGGTGTTCGCTTCACTTCGCCTTCGGCGCAGCTGTATTTGCGATTGTCACGAACACATTATTGCCATTCGTGTGGCCAAAAGTCAAGAAGCGATGTGAAGCCGTGATGGGATGGATAATCATGCATAATTTCTGGATCCGGAATCAGGAGCCGGTCATGGCGCATTCACTTTCGCGTCGCAGGGACCACGATGCGTGAAATCATCTGCCTGGCCAGACCTTTTCCCACATCCGTGAAAAGACCCTCGGAAGACATTCAGCCATCTGAGGGTTTTTCATTCTGATGAAATAAAGTCATGTCGCTTGAACTGTTTCTTATTTCAGATTGTATGGTTTCAGAAATTTGTCAACCAGTTCTTTCTTTCCGCTTGCATCCTTGACCTCCACCTTGGCGAAGATCCATTCCTTGATGGCGGCCGCATCGACTCCGGCATCGATGAAGGGTTGCGGGTTCAGGACGAATACAATGTCCTTGTCATTGGTGGCCATATCCTTGGCCCACTCGAACATATTCCCGTTCCCGAACGCGATACCGTAATGGTCCAGTTTTTCATGGTATCCGATGATGCTCCTGTGCGTCGCCACAATCTTTTTGAATGTTTCCAAGGGCTTTGCCTCTCCGGCATACGTGAATTTGTCCGCGCCTTGTTCCGAATGAACCATCAGCAGATTGGTATCCGCGTCATACCAGTAGGTTCCTTCGGGAAGCATCTTCGTGTCAAGGCCGGCATCCAGGAATGGTTTCGCATTGAGTTCCATCATCAGGTCGGGCTTTCCTTCGGAGCTGAAATCCTTGCTCAATACTAGCCTTTCGCCTCCTGGGGAC